>NZ_JBHYVB010000219.1:5396-12522 GCF_042750115.1 Streptomyces sp. NPDC059455 | reverse complement strand
CATCCCCGGATCGCTGTCCGACATCGGCGCCGCCGCCGACGGCACCGTCTGGGGCGTCAACGCAGGACACCAGATCTACCGCTACACCGGCGACCAGGACACCAACAACTGGAAGCACATCAACGGCTCGCTGGTGCGGATCACGGTGGGATCCAGGACCAACGTCTGGGGCGTCGACCCCGCGGGTGCGATCTACCGCTACAGCAACAGCGACGCCAATCCCGCCAATCCCTGGGTCAACATCCCCGGATCGCTGTCCGACATCGGCGCCGCCGCCGACGGCACCGTCTGGGGCGTCAACGCAGGACACCAGATCTACCGCTACACCGGCGACCGGGACACCAACAACTGGAAGGGCCTCAACGGTTCGCTCAAAGCGATCGACGTCGGCTCCCGCACCAGTGTGTGGGGCTGCGACCCTGCCGACGCGATCTACCACTACACCTACAGCGACACCACCCCCGCCAACCCCTGGATCAACATCCCCGGATCGCTGTCCGACATCGGCGTAGGCGCCGACGGCACCGTCTGGGGCGTCAACGCCGCCGGTGCGATCTACCGCTACACCGGCGACCTGCCCGGCTGACCCACCCCCTGAGGCGAACCCTGGTGTGCCACGCAGCGCCCCTCCCGGGCACTGCGTGGCACCTCTTCGCTCAGGAGCTGATCGAGCCCTTCGTTGGCCCATCGGCAGGCTTCCCCTGGCCTACCGGCTGCGGCATCCACGGCGGCCAGGTCGCCAAGGCGCTGCGGAGGCTCGGCAAACGCCTGGGTAAGCAAGATCGGAAGTAGTTGCTGTCCTTCGCCGCTGTACGGCACGAAAAAGCCCCCGCCAGGTTTCCCCGGCGGGGGCTTTGAGCTGCTGTGGACCTGAGGGGATTTGAACCCCTGACCCCCTCGATGCGAACGAGGTGCGCTACCAGTCTGCGCCACAGGCCCTTGCAACGAGTGAAACTCTAGCATCCCCTCCGGGGTGCTTGGTAATCCGTTCCTCGCTGGTCAGTGGAGGGCCCGTCACTCGTTGGCAGCACGCGGCCGGTCCTCGTCGGCGTACTGGTCGAAGAGGGGGGTGCGGCCGCGGTCGCGGGTGCCTCGGGGTGGGGCGGCGACCGGGTCAGGGGCCGGGGCGGGGTCGTGGGCGGAGGCGGAGGCCGAGGCCGGGTCGACGGTGCTGGAGCGGGCGGAGCTCCAGGCGTCGGGGGCGGCCAGGTCGACCCTGCCGGTGGCGCGGGGGGCGACCGGGGCGGTGACGTAGGTGGGCAGCGGGACCGGCACCGGCTCCCAGCCCTCACCGGCGGCCGGGCCCCGCTCGCGCTCGCGCTCCTGATCCACCCACTCGGCGTGATCGGTCTGCTCCACCAGCGCGCGGCGCCCGGCCGCGTGCGGCGAGGGCGCCTTTGCGGGGGCGGGCTCGGCCTCGGCGGGAGGGTCCGCGGGGCAGTCCTCGGCGGAGGGGCCCTCGACAGGCGGATGGGCCCGCGGACGGCGCTCACGCAGCCGCTGCGCGGCCTGCTCGGCGTGGCGCTGGTCCATGGTGAACGCGAAGCGCCGGCGCTCCTGGGCGCGGAGGTAGGCGATGTAGGCGCTGAGCAGTATGGCCGGGATGCCCGGGGCCCACAGGAAGGCGAGGCCGCCGACGGCCGCGACGATCGCGCCGAGGGTGAAGGCGACGAAGAGGATCACGGTGGTGCGGCGGCGGCGCGCGAGCACTCGTGCGCGCCGTCCGCGGTCCAGAGCGCTCCAGCCTCCGCCGCCCGCGCCGCGCGCACCGCTCGCGCCCCCGGCGCCCGCGGCCCGCGCACCACTCGTACCTCCGGCACCCGCGCCACGCGCACCGCTCGCGCTCCCGGCCGCCGGCGCCGACGCGCCCTCGGCGAGGGCGTCGGCACCCGTGGGGGCCGGGGCACGCAGGGTTACGGGCTCGGCGAAGGCCCGGACGTCGACCGCGTCGGTCACCGCTTCCGGGTCGGCCGCGTAGCGCCCCGGCTCGGCGGGGGCGCCACCCGTGTCGGGGGCGTCCGCGTCCTCGGCGGTGCGCTCGGCGGGGTCGTCCGCCGGGTCCCCGGGGCGCTCGAGGTCCACACGGCTCTTGGCGTAACGACGCTCCATGCCCGCCCGTCCGGACAGCAGCCGGATGGCGGTGCTGAAGCGTTCCGTCGGACGGGCCTCATTGAGCTCGTCCTGCCTACGAAGCCACATCGGCACCAAATAGGCGGCCCAGGCCCCGACGATGACTGCGTAGATGAGGCCACTGCTGCTCACGCTCACACGGTAGAGGGGTCCGCATGAGGCCATCTGCCAATTGGCGCGGTGTGTCGCACGATCTGGCTGATATCTCGAAAGTTTTTTGTGATTGTTGGGATGACCAGGTTGGAAATGTTCTCCCGTTATTCGAACAGGTATTTCATTTCTGCGATGCGCCTGGTCGGGTCCGGTGCCACCGGTTCAGCAGCCCCTCGGACAGTTCCTCCACCGTGAGCGCGTAGACCAGGTGGTCGCGCCAGGCGCCGTCGATGTGGAGATAGCGCGGCCGCAGCCCTTCCTGGCGGAATCCGAGTTTCTCCACCACCCGGCGGCTGGGCAGGTTCTCGGGCCGGATACAGACCTCGATGCGGTGCAGTCCGACGGCGCGGAAGCAGTGGTCGACGGCGAGCGCGACCGACGTCGGCATCACTCCGCGCCCGGCCACCGCCTGGTCGACCCAATAGCCGACATGGCCCGAGCACATCGACCCCCAGGTGATCCCGGCGACCGTCAACTGCCCGGCCAGCCGCCCCTGGTACTCGATGATGAACGGCAGCATCCGCCCCGCGTGCGCCTCCGCCCGCAGATGGCGGACCATCTGCCGGTAGGTGGGCCGGTGGGTGACGGGGCCGCCCGGCGGGGGCGGCGGGATGGTCGCCTCCCAGCGCCGCAGCCACTCCCGGTTGCGCTGGTTGACCTCGCGCCAGGCGCGCTGGTCGCGCAGCTTTATGGGGCGGAGAACGGTGTCGCCGTCCGCCAGCACGACCGGCCAGGGGGCGTTCAGCGCGCGCTCCCGGCCTGCCCCGCGGGATCGGCGGGATCATCGGCGGGGGCGGCGGAATCGGCGGGTCTGCGGTGGTCTCCGCCGTGGATCTGGTCGACCGCGTGGACCAGGAGGCGGCCGAGCACCTTAAGGCCGTCACGCACCCCTCCGGTGGAGCCGGGCAGGTTGACGACCAGGGTCGTGCCGGCGACCCCGGCCAGCCCCCGGGAGAGCGCGGCGGTGGGCACCTTGGCGAGCCCCTCGGCGCGGATGGCCTCCGCGATCCCCGGGATCTCGTAGTCCAGGACCCGGCGGGTGGCCTCCGGGGTGCGGTCGGTGGGGGTGAGACCGGTGCCGCCGGTGGTCACCACGACGTCGTACGAGGCCGCCACGGCGTCCCGCAGGGCGGCCTCCACCGGATCGCCGTCGGGCACCACGCGCGGGCCGTCCACGGCGAAGCCGAGCCCGGCCAGCCCCTCGGCGATCAGCGGGCCCCCGGTGTCGGCGTAGACCCCGGCGGCGGCGCGGTTGGAGGCGGTGACGACCAGGGCGCGGCGCGGCGCCGCTGAGCCGCTCACGCCCGGCTCCAGTCGCCGGACTTGCCGCCGGTCTTCTCCTCCACCCGGACGTCGGTGATGACGGCTCCCTTGTCGACGGCCTTGACCATGTCGATCACCGTCAGGGCGGCGACCGAGACCGCCGTCAGGGCCTCCATCTCCACGCCCGTGCGGTCCGTGGTCTTCACGGTGGCGGTGATCTCGACGGCGTCGTCGGCGACCTCGAGGTCCACCGTGACGCCCGACACCGCGAGCGGATGGCACAGCGGGATCAGGTCCGGGGTCCGCTTGGCGCCCATGATGCCCGCGATGCGGGCGGTGGCGAGGGCGTCGCCCTTGGGGAGGCCCTCGCCGCGGAGCAGTTCCACGACGCGCGGCGCAACGCGCACGCGGCCGCTCGCCCGCGCGGTGCGCGCGGTGACGTCCTTGGCCGAGACGTCGACCATGCGGGCGGCGCCCGACGGGTCGAGGTGGGTGAGATGGTCCTGGGCGCTGCTCATCGTTCTCCCGGTCCGGGCCAGGTGGCTCCTGTGTGGGACGACACCGTACCCGCCGCGGTCGGCGGCTAGGCCAGCAGGACGACGTCCACCTCGGCGCCGGGGGCGACCTGGGAGACGTCCTCGGGGACGACGATCAGCGCGTTGGCGTGCGCCATGGCCTTGATCAGGTGCGATCCCGCACCGCCCACCGGGCTGACGGTGGCCGGCCCGTCGAGCGTGGCCGGCTCGTACCAGCCGCGCAGGAACTGGCGCCTGTCCTTCGGTGAGGAGGCGACACCCTCGGGGCAGACCGCCTGGGCGGTGGTGCGGTGGATGTCGTCGCTGCCCAGCATGGTGCGGATGACGGGGCGCACGAAGAGCTCGAAGGAGACGTACGAGCTCACCGGGTTGCCGGGCAGGGCCAGCAGCGGGGTGCTCTCCGGGCCGACGCGGCCGAAGCCCTGGGGCTTGCCGGGCTGCATGGCCAGCTTGCGGAAGTGCACCTCGTGCATCGCCTCCTTGACCACGTCGTAGGCGCCGACGCTGACGCCGCCGCTGGTGACGACGATGTCGGCGCGGACCAGCTGGTCCTCGACGGCGGCGCGCAGCGTGGCGGCGTCGTCGGCCACCGCGCCCACCCGGTAGGCGATCGCGCCGGCCTCCCGGGCGGCGGCCGTGAGCTGGAAGCTGTTGGAGTCGTGGATCCGGCCGGGGCCCGGCTCCTCACCGGGCTGGACCAGCTCGCTGCCGGTGGAGAGCACCACCACCCGCGGCCGGGGCCGCACCATCACGGTGGCGCGGCCGAGCGCGGCCAGCAGCCCGAGCTGCGAGGCGCCCAGGACCGTGCCGGCGCGCAGCGCGAGCTCGCCCGCGTCCGCGTCGCTGCCCCGGGTGCGCACGTGCTGCCCCTCCCGCGCCGGGCGGAAGACGCGCACCCGGCCGCTGCCGCCGTGGGGGTCCGAGCCCCGCGCGGGCATATGGGTGACCGGTCCGCTGTCGAGGCCGCCGTCGGTCCACTCGACGGGGACGATGGCCTGGCCGCCGGGCGGGACCGGGGCGCCGGTCATGATCCTTGCCGCCTCGCCCGGGCCCACGGCGGGCAGGTCACGCCTGCCCGCCGCGATGTCGCCGATGACGGTCAGCACCGCGGGATGCTCCTCGGTCGCGGCCGCGACGTCAGCCGTACGGACGGCATAGCCGTCCATGGAGCTGTTGTCGAACGGCGGAAGCGCGCCGGGGACGGTGACGTCCTCCACCAGGACGCAGCCCTGGGCCTCGAGCAACTGCAGCTCGATCGGCTCCAGCGGATGGACGTGCCCGAGGATGTCGTCGAGGTGCTCGGCCACCGTCCAGACCCGGTCCTGGTCCGGGCCTCGGTCGGCGGCCCGTTCTGCGGTGCTGCTCAAGGTGCTACATCTCCTCGGTGACGTAACTGCGAAGCCAATCCCGGAACTCCGGGCCCAGGTCTTCACGTTCGCACGCGAGTCTGACAATGGCACGCAGATAGTCGCCACGGTCGCCTGTGTCGTAACGGCGCCCCTTGAAGACGACGCCGTGCACCGGGCCGCCGAGGTCCGGACTGGAGGCTAGCGCCTGCAGGGCGTCGGTGAGCTGGATCTCGCCACCGCGGCCCGGCTCGGTCTCGCGCAGCACCCCGAAGACGGCCGGGTCGAGCACATAGCGGCCGATGACGGCGTAGTTGCTGGGCGCGTCCGCGGCGTCGGGCTTCTCGACCAGGCCGGTGACCTGGACGACGTCGTCCTCCACGGTCGGCTTGACGGCCGCGCAGCCATAGAGGTGGATCTGTGCCGGGTCCACCTCCATCAGGGCGATGACGCTGCCGCCGTGCCGCTCCTGGATGTCGACCATGCGGGCCAGTAGCGGGTCGCGGGCATCAATGAGGTCGTCGCCGAGGAGGACGGCAAAGGGCTGGTCACCGACGTGCGGGGCGGCACAGAGCACGGCGTGGCCGAGCCCCCTGGGGTCTCCCTGGCGGACGTAGTGCATGGTCGCCAGGTCGCTGGACTCCTGGACGCGGGCGAGTCGGGTCTCGTCGCCCTTACGGGTCAGGGCCTCTTCGAGCTCGTAGTTGCGGTCGAAGTGGTCTTCCAGGGGCCGCTTGTTACGACCGGTGACCATGAGGACGTCGGACAGTCCGGCGGTGACTGCTTCCTCGACGACGTACTGGATCGCCGGCTTGTCAACGACCGGCAGCATCTCCTTGGGGGTGGCCTTGGTGGCCGGAAGAAAGCGGGTTCCGAGTCCCGCGGCAGGGATGACAGCCTTGCTGATCCGAGTACGCGATTGAGTCATGTACCGAACCCTATCCGGTGCCTTTGGGGCAGATGATGAGTATTCGGTGAATATGGCATGAGACAGGGAGATTGCGCACCCAGTGATCAACACCGACGCTAGTAAGCGCGCATTGCGGAGACGTCACCTGACGATGAGGTCCAGGTTGACGGCGGATGACATCGAGACGGCCGGCGCCGCTCTGGCGTGTCGCGCCCTGGAGCTTCCCGAGCTCACCGGGGCGGCCACGGTGGCGGCCTATGTGTCCGTGGGCGGCGAGCCCGGCACCCACGCCCTGAGAGAGGCCCTGCGCGCCCGCGGGGTCCGGGTACTGCTTCCGGTGCTGCTCGAGGACGACGATCTCGACTGGGGCGAGGACGAGGGGCCCGGGCGGCTGGCGCCCGCCCGGCGCGGCCTGCTGGAGCCCGAGGGACCGCGGCTCGGCCCCGAGGCGGTGACCGGTGCGGACGTGGTGCTGCTGCCCGGGCTCGCGGTGGACCGGCGCGGGATGCGGCTGGGCCGCGGTGGCGGCTCGTACGACCGGGTGCTGGCCCGGCTGGCGGCGGCGGGGGCCGATCCGGCGCTGGTGGTGCTGCTGTACGACGGTGAACTGCTGGACGAGGTGCCCGAGGAGGCCCACGACCGTCCGGTGCACGCGGCGGTGACGCCGTCGGGCCTCCACCGCTTCGCACCGCGGGCCCCCGGCAAGGGCCGGGGGGGGCCCGGGGGGGGGGGCGCGGCGGGAGGTACGGCCCCCGACCCGCCGGGGGGGGGAACGCCCCCCCCAACGC
>NZ_JBHYVB010000219.1:830-5386 GCF_042750115.1 Streptomyces sp. NPDC059455 | reverse complement strand
CCGCGCCACCCCCGATCCCCCCCCCGCCCCCGATCAGGCCCCCGGCCGGCGCGGGCGGGGGGGGCCGCGAGGGTCGAACGGGCCCAGGACCGGCCGGGGGCGGAAACGCCCCTCAGACGGCCACCGGGCCCTTCGGGGCCCCGGGTGCTCCATGGATCGCTACGGGGTGAGCGCCAGCTCGTCCTCCGTCGACTTGTCCACGGCGCTCTTGTTGAACGCCCAGGGCAGCAGCTCACCTTTCGCCCACTTCTCGGTCTGGTCCGTGTAGTGCGCGTTGTAGGCGTGGCCGGAGGCGCCGGTGAGGTTGATCCAGCGCGACTTGTCGAGGTTGTCGAGGTTGACGACCATCCGCATCGAGGGGACCCAGGTGACGTCGTAGCCGCCGGCCGCGTTCCAGCCGGTGGCGTTGACCGCCGCCTCGCCTCCGGAGAGGTTCCACGGGCCGCGGTTGAGGAGCCACTGCACCACGCCGGGGCCGTCGGTGCCCAGGGTCTGGTTCTTCAGCGTCAGCCGGTGCAGCCGGCCCCAGCTCCAGCTGTTGATGTCCTTGCCCAGCTTGGCGGTGAGCTCCGAGCGCGCGGCCCGCATGGCCTGCCCCAGCAGCTCGTCACGGTTGGTGGCGCCGGGCTTGTTGCGGGTGCCCGCCGTCTTCCACCAGTCGTTCTTCGGGTCCTTGACGATCTTGCGCACGACCTCGTACCAGCGGTCGCCGCCGTCGGGCTGGGCCATGTCGGGGTCGCGCTTACCGCATTCACGCACCAGCCGGGCGTTGCCGTTCAGGTCCTCCAGCGGACCCGAGTCGTCGGCCGGGCGCACCCGCAGGCACTCTCCCTTGACCCGCAGCTCCTTGGGGAGCTTGTCGCCGAAGGCCAGCTTGAGGGTGTTGCGCCAGACGGCGTTGAAGTACGCGGCGGCCGCAGAGTCCGAGTCCTGGGTGTAGTCCCAGCTCTCCAGCAGCTTCTGGGCCTGGCGTACGTAGTCGTCCTTGACGTCGATCTTCAGCAGATAGGGCGTCAGCAGCTTGGCGATCTCGCTGCTGTTGTCCATCTGCAGGGACTGCATGTCATCCGTGGAGATCTTCCCGCCGTCCTTGACCTTCGACTCGATGAGGTCGGTGATGCGCTGGCTCCGCGCGCCGTAGCCCCAGTCGTCGGTCAGCAGATACGGGTAGTTCTTCTTGTCTATGACGGCCTGGTTGGCGGTGACGATATAGCCGCGGTCCGGATTGAGCTCCCAGGGCAGCGCCGACTGCGGGATGTACTTGCTCCACTTGTAGCGCGAGTCCCAGCCGGGCGCCGGGTAGCGGCCGTCGCCCTTGGAGCGCACCGGGATCTGGCCGGGCGCCTGGTAGCCGATGTTGCCCTTGGTGTCGGCGTAGATGAGGTTCTGGGAGGGCACCGCGAAGTCGCTGGCCGCCTTGCGGAAGTCGCCGAAGTTCTTGGCGGTGTTGAGCTTGAAGACCGAGTCCATGGTGTTGGACGGGTTCAGCGCGGTCCACTTCAGCGCCACCGCGTAGCCGTCGCCGCGGTCGGGCGCCACGTCATCGGCGCCGGTGCCCACCGGGGCGTCCTTACCGACGTCGGCGAGCTCGTCGTCGCGGTCGGAGACGATCGGGCCGTTGTTGGTGGTGCGGACGGTGATCTTACGGCTCGCGCCGCCCGCGACCTTGATGGTCTCCTCGCGGGTGGTGAACGGGACCTGCTTGCCGTCGTAGAGATAGCCGTCGGAGGTGACCTTCTCCAGGTACAGGTCGCTGACGTCGGCGCCGAGGTTGGTCATACCCCAGCTGATGTCCTGATTGTGACCTATGACCACACCGGGCAGACCGGCGAAGGTGAAGCCCGCCGTGTCGTACGGACACGCGCTGCTGACCTGCTTGCAGTGCAGCCCCATCTGGTACCAGACGGACGGCAGCTGGGGCGCCAGGTGCGGGTCGTTGGCGAGCAGCGGCTTGCCGGTGGTCGTGTACTTGCCGGAGACCACCCACGAGTTGGAGCCGATACCGGTCCCGTTCGGGCCCAGCAGCGCCGGGACTTCGTCCAGGGTCTTGGAGAGCGAGGACAGCTGCGTCTGCAGCCCCTGAGCGGCTCCGGTGGCCCCTCCGTCCACCGAGCCGGTGCCGCCCGTGCCGCCCGTGGAGCCGGCCGGGGTGCCCTTGGGGTCGAACTCGTCCGTGACCTCGTTGACGGCGCCGCCCTGGACGATCGGCTTGTTCCGGCTGTACGGGTAGGACGGGTAGAGCTCGTCTATCTGCTTGGCGCTGAGCCGGTTGGAGGCCAGGGCGCGGTCCACCTCGTCCTGCATGTTGCCGCGCAGGTCCCAGGCCATCGCCTTCAGCCACGCCAACGAGTCGACCGGGGTCCACTTCTCGGGCTTGTAGCCGTCGTTCTTGAAGTCCAGGGCCGCGTACTCGACCGACAGCGCGTCCCCTTGGTGGTCCTTGAGGTAGGCGTTGACGCCGTCGGAATAGGCCCGCAGATACTTCTTGGTGTCGGCCGACACCTTGGTGTCGTACTCCTGCTTGGCCACCCGGTGCCAGCCCATGGTGCGCAGGAACGCGTCGGTCTCCACCTGGCTGGAACCGAACATCTCCGAGAGCCGGCCCGCGGTCATATGGCGGCGGACATCCATCTCCCAGAAGCGGTCCTGGGCCTGGACGAACCCCTGGGCGCGGAAGAGGTCCTCGGAGGTGCCGGCGTAGATCTGAGGTATCCCGTAGCCGTCACGTTTGACCTGCACGGGGCCGGACAACCCCTTCAGCTGCAGCGATCCCGTGGTCTCCGGGAATGAGGCTCGAACTGTACTGATGCTCCAGTACGCGCCGTAGCCGACGCCCCCGACGAGCAGCAGCACGACTGCGATCACGATCAGGCGGAGACGTCGGCTCTTCTTCTTTTTGGGAGAAGAGCCGGTTGTGTTGGCGGGCATCGCTGTCCTTCGAGGGGCAGGGTGAACCTGGAGTGCTGGAGCAACCATAGGCGCAGCGCTGTCGCCGCCCCTACGCGGAGTCATGACTGACGCCCCGCACCGGCCACCGTCCGGGCTCGTACACCTCGGTGAAGCCTTCTCGTGGGAGGCTCGCGTCAAGATCCCGTAAAATGTTAGGTAAGGCAATGAAGTTCCGGTCGGTAGGGACCCCTTCGCAGCGTTCCCTCCGCTCCCGCGAGAAAGGGTCGGCCCCTGACTGTTCACCACCTCAACGAGCTGCTGTTGATCTGCTCCCTCGTCCTGCTCTTCGCGGTGGCGGCCGTAAGGGTGTCATCACGCAGTGGACTGCCCACGCTGCTGATCTATCTCGGGATCGGCGTCGCCATCGGCACGGACGGGATCGGCGTCACCTTCAACGACGCCGAGCTGACGCAGATCCTCGGCTACGCCGCGCTGGTCGTCATCCTGGCCGAAGGCGGTCTGGGCACGAAGTGGGACGAGATCAAACCCGCCCTGCCGGCGGCCGCCGTCCTGTCCACCGTGGGCGTCGCGGTGAGCGTGGGAATCACCGCGGCGGCGGGACACTACGTGGTGGGACTGGACTGGCGACAGGCGCTGATCATCGGCGCGGTGGTGTCGTCCACGGACGCGGCGGCGGTCTTCTCGGTGCTGCGCACGGTGCCGCTGCCCAAGCGGCTCACGGGTGTCCTGGAGGCCGAGTCGGGCTTCAATGACGCCCCTGTGGTGATCCTGGTGGTCGCCTTCTCCAGCCAGGGCCCCATGGAGTCCTGGTACTCCCTGATCGGCACGATCGCCCTGGAGCTGGCGATCGGCGCGGTGATCGGCATCGCGGTCGGCTGGCTGGGCGCCTACGGCCTGCGGCATGTGGCGCTGCCCGCCTCGGGTCTGTACCCGATCGCGGTGATCGCCATCGCGGTGACCGCCTACGCGGAGGGTTCGCTGGCGCACGGGTCCGGCTTCCTCGCCGTCTACCTCGCCTCGCTCATCATGGGCAACGCACGGCTGCCGCACTGGCCGGCGACGCGCGGCTTCGCCGAGGGGCTGGGCTGGCTCGCCCAGATCGGGATGTTCGTCCTGCTGGGGCTACTGGTCACGCCGCATGAACTGGGCGATGACATCCTGCCCGCCCTCGCGGTGGGGCTGGTGCTGACCGTGGTGGCCCGTCCGGTGTCGGTCATGGTCAGCACGGCGCCGTTCCGGCTGCCCTGGCGGGAGAAGGCCCTGCTGTCCTGGGCCGGGCTGCGCGGGGCGGTGCCGATCGTGCTGGCGACCATCCCGATGGTCAGCGATGTGCCCGACAGCCGCCGGATCTTCAACATCGTCTTCGTGCTGGTGATCGTCTACACCCTGGTCCAGGGACCGACGCTGCCCTGGCTCGCACCCCGGCTGCGGCTCGAGGAGCCCGAGCCGGCCGACCTGGGCATCGAGTCGGCGCCACTGGAGCGGCTGCGCGGCCATCTGCTGTCGGTGTCGATCCCCCAGTCGTCCAAGATGCACGGCGTCGAGGTCGGCGAGTTGCGGGGGGGCGCCCGCGGCGGCGGGACACACGGGCACCCGGCCGAGCAAGAAAGTCATACGCTTACCCCCCCCGAGGACAGAGGGCGGCG
>NZ_JBHYVB010000219.1:0-820 GCF_042750115.1 Streptomyces sp. NPDC059455 | reverse complement strand
CGCGGGCGGGGTGTCGGGCTGTGGGGGTGGTGGGGGCCCCCCCCGTGTGGCGGTGGAGCCCGACCGCGGGCGGGCGCCGCGGGCGCCCCCCCCGTCACCCTGGTCGTCCGGGACAAGACCAGCTTCGTACCGCTGCCCTCGACGATGCTGCGGCGCGGCGACGAACTGCTGGTAGTGGCCACGGACCCGGTGCGCGACGCGGCGGAGCGGCGGCTGCGGGCGGTGGGCCGGGGCGGCAAACTGGCGGGCTGGCTGGGCACGGGAGCGAGTTGAGAGGGCCCCTCGGAGGCCCCTCGGGCGGTGTGTTCGATCACTGCATGTCTCGTCCCAGTGGACTGACGGGCAGGAATACTGCAGTATGGAGCGTCGTTAGCACTCATTGAGTGAGAGTGCCAGGAGGAAGAACGTGCCGACCTACCAGTACCAGTGCACCGAGTGCGGCGAGGGCCTCGAGGCGGTGCAGAAGTTCAGCGACGACGCGCTCACCGAGTGCCCCAACTGCGAGGGACGCCTGAAGAAGGTGTTCTCGGCGGTCGGCATCGTGTTCAAGGGCTCCGGCTTCTACCGGAACGACAGCCGCTCCTCCTCCAGCAGCTCGAGCGGCGGTTCCAACAAGCCGGCGGCGAAGAGTGACAGCTCCGACTCGTCGTCCTCCTCGTCTTCTTCCAAGTCCTCGGACTCCTCTTCCTCGTCCTCCTCCTCGACGTCTTCGTCGTCGACGTCATCCTCGTCGTCTTCGTCGTCCTCGACGTCGAGCTCGGCCGCCTGATCCGGCCGCCTGGTTCTTCGGCTTCATCGACACCCCGCCACCTCCCCCGGG
>NZ_JBHYVB010000218.1:13158-18062 GCF_042750115.1 Streptomyces sp. NPDC059455 | reverse complement strand
GGTCTGGGGCGGAGCCCCAGTTGCGGGAAGGGGCGGGTAGGGGAAAGCAGCCCGCCGCAGGCGTCAAGGCCCCTCGGACACCCCCTACGAGGCCGGGGCCGGGGGTCTGAGGAGGGCGGCCATGGGATGCCAGAGCTCCCCTCCGCGGTCCGGCGCGGCGCGCCAGACCACCCCGTCGGGATGGTGGAGCACCGCCGTCACCTCGTCGGGTGTCGGCGGCGCGGTGTTGCCGCGCAGATAGACAGCGCGGAGCCCGAGATTGCGGAGCCTGGTCAGGGCTCGCTGGCGGTTCGCGGCGTGTACCAGTACGCGGACGCCGCCCTCGCCCAGTGGGCGCGGCAGCGTCAGTGCGACCACCACACTGCCGCCCGGCAGCTTGGTAAATCCTCCGTCGGCCATTGCGGGTCATGCCCCCGTGAGACGTCGTGTCAACAAGCAGGTCGTAGGGGCATCTAAACGCTAACGGCCGCCGCCCGCTAGGGGGCGACGGCCGCTACCGCTCCGACCTGCGAAAACGCAGACTGGTGTGGATCTAGGAGGCGGACGGTCCGACCTGGACGGTCATCGTCGAGCCGCCCGGGAGCTCCTTGAGGATCTTGATCCGGGTGTTGGTGTCAGCAATCTTGACACTGCCGGTCGGGTTGCTCTCGTCCCAGTACGTACCCTTACGGTCATCGAAGACCGGGATGCCCGGCTTCGGCTTCACCTTGGCGGCCTTGCCGTCGTTGTGCAGCGTGAAGCCGTCCGAGGGGAGCCGGCTGAAGGGCGAGTCGTACGCCTGGATCCGGTTGCGCATCAGCTTGCCGTCCGCCCACTTCTCGGCGGCGGGGTGCGCGTCGATCGGCAGGATCAGACCACTGCCCGGGTGGACGCCGACGTTGTTGTCCGGCTGCGAGGTGTCCCACTGCCAGATCAGCAGCCCGTTCTGGTACGGGAAGTGCTCGACCCAGTTGGGCCGGCTGGAGGCCCAGCCGAAGTTGTACGGGCCGGTCTTGAGGGTGGTGTCGTACGACACGTACTGGCGGTTCTCGGCGAGGTAGTACTGCGGGTAGTCCTTGGTGAAGGAGCCGCCGATGCGCGAGAAGCCCTTCGCCGTCCAGCCGTTGTCGTCGCCCTCGGCGCCGTCGCTGAAGACCGGGGAGCCGTCCGCGGTCAGGGTGATCGCGTCGGCCGCGAAGCCCTTCTGCGCCACACCGCCGTCGGTCTGGTAGCGGAAGCGCAGGTCGATCTTCTTGCCCGCGTAGGCGTCCAGCGGGAAGGAGAGCTTCTTGTACGCGCCCGAGGTACCGGTCAGCGCGGGCTTGTCACCGGCGTCGCGCGGGATGGCCTTGCCGTCCGCGGTGCCGTCGACGGGCGTCCAGTTGGCGCCGCCGTCCGTGGAGACCTCGGCGTAGAGGTAGTCGTAGTTCTCCTCGATGTCCCACCAGCCCTGGAGGTCCAGGCTGGCCTTGGACTTACCCGTGAGGTCCACCGACCGGGTGAGGGTGTTCTTGAGGTCGTCACCCATTCCGCTCCACCACTGCTTGGAGCCCTCGGCGGGGGCGACCACCTCGGTGGTGACGGCCTTGGCGGGCAGCTCGACCACCAGCGCCTGCTTGTTCTTGGTGTTGTACTCGGCCACCCCGAGGGTGTGGGTGGACTTCTTACCGGCCTTGGCCGAGGCGTAGTTCAGCCAGCCCAGCTGGAGCTTGTCCCAGGCGTTCATGTCGCCGGGCAGATCGCCGATGGCGTCCTTACCGGTGCCGAGCCAGGATCCCGCGGACATCAGCGACCAGTAGGCGACGGACGACTCCCCCTTGCCGGTGGTGTCGTACTCGTCCGGCAGGCCCAGGTCATGGCCGTACTCATGGGCGAAGACGCCGAGGCCGCCGTTCTCCGGCTGCATCGTGTAGTCGCCGACCCAGATGCCGGTGTCGCCGATCTGCGTACCGCCCGACTTGTTGTCGCCGGGGCCGGACTTGCCCGCGTCGGTGCCGTACGCGTACCAGCGGTGCGCCCAGATGGCGTTCTCGCCCTGGACCCCGCCGCCCGCGGACTCGTCCTCACCGGCGTGGACGATCTGGAAGTGGTCGATGTAGCCGTCGGGCTCGTTGAAGTTGCCGTCGGCGTCGTAGTCGTAGCGGTCCCACTGGTCGTACTTGGCCAGGTCCGCCTTGATCTGCGCGTCGGTGCGGCCGGCCGCCTTCTGGTCCTTGGCCCACTGGTTGACGCCGTCGCGGATCAGGTCCCAGGCGTTGGCGCAGTTGGTGTCGCCGCAGTAGTTGGAGCCGTAGCGGGCCTCGTTCCAGTCGACCTTGACCCAGTCGGAGACCTCGCCGTCCACCGAGTAGCGGCCCGAGGACTGCTTCTCGTAGTACTTCTTCAAGGACTCCTTCTTCTTGTCCTTGGAGAAGTAGAGGTCCTGGAAGTGCTGGCGGTTGTAGTCCTTCTGCCAGGCCGTGCTGTTGTCGTCGGCGCGGTCCGGCTGGGCGATGGTGTTGTGCGCCGGGCCCGGGTCGCCGCCGTACTTCTTCACCGGCGGCTTGGGGCCGTCCCCGTCCGGGTCGTACATGGTGGTGTCGTCCACCTTGTCGCCGAAGTCGACCAGGATGGTGAAGATCTTGTCGGTCTTCTCCCGGGCCAGCTCGACGTACTTGCCCTTGCCGAGCTTCACGACCTTGGACGCCCCGCGCGTGGTCGCCTTGGCGTCGCCGGAGATGACCTGACGCAGCGCCTCCTGGCGCTGCGCTTCCCGCTGCTTGCTGTACGGACCTTCGAGGTCGTGCTGGACATCCGTCTTCGCGGGCGCCGGATCGTGGCGCTCAACACGCGTAGACGGTGCGTCCGCCTGAGCCATGCCGGTCGAGAGTGCCGCCGCTCCGAGCGCGGCCACCACTGCGGCTATGGCGGCCGATCTGGCCGTCCTCCGTTGGCTGTTCACTCGCTCAGTCCTCCCCTTTCCACACCAGTGCCGGACATTTGACCGGAGTGGCAGGAGAAAAGACAGACCTTGACTTGGACTGATGAGACAAGTACGTTCTGCGATCCCGACGTTCCGTTTAACGGACAGCAACGGGCGCGCTATGCACGCCGGTTGGCACACCCGATGATTCCGTGCGCCCCCTGTGCAACAGCGCCGTGGGTGAGGTCACGCTTACTTCCGTTCCTCACGGGCATGCAGGACCGTAGAGTCAGGACTGACGGTGCACATCAGCCTGACTCTTGCCCCCTGCATATCGCCCCCGAGGACGGATCCCGCCATGCCGCGTCCGACTCCTGCACAGCTTGCCTATGGTTCGGCCACCGTCGTTCTCTCGACCTTCGCCATGCTGCTGCTCTCCCAGACCCGATCGGGGCTCGGGGTGGCGGTGGTGACCGTGGTCGGGCTGGTTCTCGGGCTCCTCGTCGCCGTCACCGTGCCGGTGGCCCGGGCGTCCCGCCCCGGCCGCACCGTCCGTACCAGCCGCACCGTGGCGGGGTCCGGACCGGCCGACCCGGCGCGGGCGCACGCCCGGGCGCACGCCGACTCACTGCACGGCTGACACCCGGCCGACTCACTGCACGGCTGACACCACGACGGTCCGCGCGGCCTTGTCGTGCAGACAGCGCTGGAGCGGCTTGTCCCACAGCAGTGAGGCCGAATTGACCAGCCAGAAGACCGTGCCGACCAGCAGCGGGATCAGCATCCCCGGCAGGACGTAGACCGCCGCGCGGACCCAGCCCTGACCGGCCGGCACATTCCCGTCGGACAGCATCGCCACCCGGATGCGCAGCGCCTTCTTGCCGAGCGTCTGTCCGCTGCGGGCCAGCATGACGCCCTCGTAGCCGAAGTAGAGCGCCATCGTGATGATGAGCGCGAGGGTCACCTTGCCGATGTCCTGCTCGCCCGGGTGGTCCATCGTGTACTGGAGCGCGCCGGTCGCCGTGAGCGCCACCGTCCAGATCGCGCCGAGGATGACGATGTCGATGAGCCGGGCGGTGAAGCGCTGACCAGGGGTGGCCAGCGGGGGCATCCCTGGGGGGATCACAGGCGGGGGCGAGGACAGCGGGTCGGGGGCCATGCCCCGATTACATCAGCGCGCCGAGCGGGCCGGAAGCTCAGGGTGGCTCCTCCGGGGTCTCCGGGTGACTCCTCGGGGGCAGGGCGCACCTCGGAGGGGCAGGGCGCACCTCGGGGATCAGGGCACGGCCGAGACCACCAGTGTCTTGGCCGCCTTGTCGTGCAAGCACTGCCGGTAGGGCCGGTCCCAGGTGCACCACAACACATTGATCAGCCAGAAGAGGAAGCCGCAGCAGGGCACGATCTCGGGCAGGGCGTACACCCCGGCGCGCAGCCAGCCCGCCTGGCCGGCCGGCGGCTGGCCGTTCTCCAGCATGGCGACCCGGATCTTCATCGCCTTCTTGCCGACGGTCTGGCCGTCCCGGGTCAGCATCAGCCCCTCGTAGAGGAAGTAGACCAGGACGTAGACCAGCGTGACGGTGGTCGAGCGGGCGCTGCCCTCGATCGGATCGTAGGTCCCGGCGATCGCGGTCACGACGAGCCCGACCGGAATGCCGATGAGCAGCGCGTCGATGATCCGGGCGATCAGACGGCGGCCGAGGTGCGCGAGCGGGGGCATCCCGGCGTACGGCTCGGGCCCCGCGGTCTGGTCCCCGTGGTCCCCGTACGGAGAGCCGTTCGCACGCGGTTGTTTCGCGAACGGATCGCTGCTGTCCCGGTCCCGGGGCTCATCCGGCCCGGGCGGCGGCTGGTCGGTGCTCATGGCCCGAGTCGACCCCGGAGCCGGGACTGTCGCATCCGGCGCGCCCCGTTCGGGCGACCGGGATCGTGCATTGGCCCCCCCGGCGGCGGCCGGTTGTGTGGGGGGGGGGGGGCGGCGGGGGCCCGCGGCGGCCCCGCCGCCCGCCGCGCGCGGGGCGCGCCG
>NZ_JBHYVB010000218.1:0-13148 GCF_042750115.1 Streptomyces sp. NPDC059455 | reverse complement strand
TTTTGGGGGCGCGGGGGGGGGGCCGCCCCCGCCCGCGGCGGCCCGGCCCGGCCAGCGGGCGCCGGCCGAGCTCGGGCCCCCCGCGACGAAGGTGCGGGCGGCCTTGTCGTGCCAGCACTGCCGCCACGGGCGGTCGAACAGGCACCACAGCACGTTCAGCACGCCGATGACGAGCACCCCCAGCACCGAGTAGACCAGCCAGCGGCGCAGCGCGGTGCCGAAGGACGGGGTGTCGTGCCCCTCGATGTCCAGCACCCGCACCCCGCACAGCCTCTTGCCGAGGGTGCGGCCCCACTTGGCGGTCGGCAGCGTCTCCAGGACGACGCCGAGGACGAACAGCAGACCGAGGACGATGCCCAGATAGCCGCTGATGGTGCCGTCCAGGAAGTAGACCGTGACGGTCTCGCCGCTCTGCTTGGCCGCCTCGACCTTCTCGTCGATGTGGTCGCTCGCCTTGCTCCACAGCGGGAACGCGACGGCGCCGACGACGCCGAGCAGCACGACCGAGTCGATCAGCCGGGCGGCGAGGCGGCGGCCGAGCGAGGCGGGCCGGCCCTCGGCCTGGGCGGCCAGGAGGAAGGGGTTGTCGACGGGCGGCTTCCAGGGGATGACGCCCTCGGGCGCGCCCGGGCCGGCGCCGTGCGGGGCCGCCTGGGGAGCGTGCGGGGCGGCCTGCGGAGGGCGCTGCGGCGGGCCGGGCTGCTGGGGGAACTGCCCCTGCGGCTGCCAGGCCGGGCCGCCGCCCTGGGCGGGGATACCGAAGGGCTGATGCGGCTGCTGAGGCTGGTGCGGCTGCGGGGGCTGCTGGGGCTGATGTGTCTGGGGAGGCTGTTGGGGCTGGTGCGCGGGCTGGGCCGGGGGTGCGGTTTCGGCGCCCTTGCGCACGCCGCCGCGGCCGATCGCCCGGATCGCCATCGTCCCGTCGTCCCGGCCGGCCGTCTGGCCCCGGCCCTGGTCCCACCCCTGGTCCTGCCCCTGCCCCTGACCCTGGCCCTGGCCCTGGCCCTGGCCGGTCGTGGGTGCCGCTCCGCCGCCGCGCCCCACCGTGCGGAACGTCATCGTCCCGTCGCCCGCCGGGGCGGGCGTCTCGCCCTCGCCCGCCGGGGGCAGCTCCGGGGCCCGGCGGACGGGCGGCAGGGCCTGCGTCGAGCGGTCCGTCGTACGCCCGCTCCCGCCCGCGCGCATGGTCAGCGTGCCGTCATCGCGCCCGGCGTCCTCACCCGGGCCCGCGCGCCGCGGGTCGGGCACCCCGGGCCACTGCCCGCCACCGGCCTGTCCCCCACCGGCCTGGGGGTTGCCGGGAGCGTCCGGCTCCGCGCCCCAGGAGATCCGGCGGTCCTGCTCACCGCCGAATCCGCCCTGCTGGGCGGCGTCCGCCTGCCAGGCCGAGCCGGCGTCGGGGCGGGTGCCGTGCAGCCGCTGGGGGTCGTTCCAGTCCACGGACGCCGGGACACCGCCGGGCGGCACCGGCTGGGCCCCCATGCCCCCGGCCGCCGCCTCGGGCGGCCCGCCCGCGCCCCGGACGTCCATCTCGGCGCTCCGGCGCAGCTCGGGCAGTGCGCTGCCGGTCTCCTCGGCGGCCCGCGGCGCCGGATCCTCGTCCAGGAACATCGGGCCCGTCTCGTCCGGCGGCGGGCTGATCACCTGGGTATGGGTGACCCCGGGCGGCGGCGCGGGCATGGCCTCGCCCTCGGCCGGGGCGGGACGGCTGGTGCCGGGCACCCAGGCGGCGCCGTTCCAGTAACGGATGTAGCCAGGGATGGACGGATCAGGATAAAAGCCAGGAATGGAGCTGCCGTCCGCGGATCCTGAGGTAGGGGCGCTCATGATCTCCGATGTCCCATATCTGCTCGGCCGTGCTGTACTGCGCTGCGCCTTTGCGGTGCCTCGCGGTGAGGGTGGGGCGTAAGCAGTTTGCCGTACAGGAGCCGCAGTGCAACCCGGAGCGCGCGGTCAAGGTCTATCAGACCGGCCCACCGGCACCAGCCCACCGCTCCCGCCACCACTCTCCTGTGCGAGCGCCACGAAGCCGTACGAGCGGCGACGGCCCGCATGGCCCCGCCCGGCCTAGGTTCAGCAGACCTACTTTGGCACGCTCAGATGCCTTTTCCGTTGCCAATACTGGAACCCATGGACCGCAACACCGAGCTCAGTGAGTTCCTGCGGAGCCGCAGGGCCCGATTGAGCCCCGGCGACGCGGGCGTGAGCGTGAGCAACGACAGCCCCCGTCGGGTGCCGGGGCTGCGCCGCGAGGAGCTGGCGCAGCTGGCCGGCGTGAGCACGGACTACTACACGCGTCTGGAGCAGGGCCGTCACCTCAATGTGTCGGAGACGGTGCTGGACGCCGTGGCCCGCGCTCTTCAGCTCGACGAAACCGAACGTGCGTACCTTTTTGAGCTGACCCGGCCGCGCCCCCGGCGCACGGTGCGCCGCCGGCCGCCCCGCGCCCAGCGGGTGCGGCCCGGGGTGCACGCGCTGCTGCGCATGCTGGACGGGGTCTCACCGGCCTTCGTCCTCGGGCGCAGGGGCGATGTCCTGGCCTCCAACCAGCTGGCCCGGGCGCTGATCATCGACTTCGAGGCGCTCCCGTACCACGAGCGGAACATGGCCCGTTTCATGTTCCTCGACGAGGCGGCCCGTTCGCTGTGGCCGGAGTGGGAGACGGTCGCGGCGGAGATGGTGGCGTCCCTCCGGCTGGAGGCCGGGCACCATCCCGACGATCCCCGGCTGACCGAGCTCGTGGGCGAGCTCACCATCAAGAGCCCTGAATTCCGCACCTGGTGGGCCGACCACAACGTGCGGGAGAAGACCCACGGCGTCAAGCTCTACCACCATCCGGTGGTCGGGGACATGACGCTGGCCTACGAGAACGTGACCGTGCCCGGCGATCCCGACCAGGCTCTGTGCATCTACACGGTCGAGCCCGGCTCCCCCTCCGAGGCAGCCCTGCGGCTGCTGGCGAGCTGGACCGCGACTCCCTCGGCCGATCGATCCGCGCCCTCGTCCGAAGCGCGTCCTTCGGGGGGACCGTCCTCCGACGTTTCCCCCTGATCCCACCCCTTTCCCCCGCACACCCTTCCCCTTTCCCCCGCACGCCCTTCCTCCTTCCCCCTCCTTACTTCCCCCTTCCCTTCACCCATCCTCTTTTTCCTCGTTCGTCACAGGGAGACACGTTTATGACTACCAGCGTCACCGCCTACGCAGCCCCCGCTCCGAAGGCCCCGCTGGAAAGGACCACCGTCGAGCGCCGCGCCCTGCGCGAGCACGACGTGCTGATCGAGATCGCCTACGCCGGTATCTGCCACTCCGACATCCACCAGGCCCGCGAGGAGTGGGGCACCGCCCTCTTCCCGATGGTGCCCGGCCATGAGATCGCCGGTGTGGTCGCCGAGGTCGGCTCCGCCGTCACCAAGTACGCCGTCGGCGACCGGGTCGGCGTGGGCTGCTTCGTCGACTCCTGCCGCGAGTGCGAGAACTGCCTCGCCGGAGAGGAGCAGTACTGCCTCAAGGGCGAGGTGCCCACGTACAACGGCAACGAGTACGACGGCGCCCCCACCTACGGCGGCTACAGCACCCACACCGTGGTGGACGAGAACTACGTGCTGCGCATCCCCGAGGGGATCTCGCTGGACGTCGCCGCCCCGCTGCTGTGCGCCGGGATCACCCTCTACTCCCCGCTGGCCCACTGGAACGCCGGTCCGGGCAAGAAGGTCGCCATCGTGGGCCTCGGCGGCCTCGGCCACATGGGCGTGAAGATCGCCCATGCGATGGGCGCCGAGGTGACCGTGCTGAGCCAGACGCTCCGCAAGAAGGACGACGGGCTGCGGCTGGGCGCCGACCACTTCTACGCCACCAGCGACGAGTCCACCTTCACCGAGCTGGCGGGCACCTTCGATCTGATCGTCAACACGACCTCGGCGAACCTCCCGCTGGACGGCTATCTGTCGCTGCTGAAGCTGGACGGCACGCTGGTGCACGTGGGCGCGCCGGAGAACTCCAGCGCGTTCAACCAGTTCTCGCTGATCATGGGCCGGAAGTCGATGGCCGGATCGAAGATCGGCGGCATCCGGCAGACCCAGGAGATGCTCGACTTCTGCGCCGAGCACGGGCTCGGCGCGGAGATCGAGCTGATCGACGGCGACCAGATCAACGAGGCGTACGACCGCGTCGTGAGCAGCGATGTGCGCTACCGCTTCGTGATCGACATCGCCTCGCTCAAGGCGTGATCAGCCGCCAAGGCCTGATCGGCCGCTGAGGCCTGATCAGCGCCGAGGCCTGATCGGCGCCGAGGCCTGATCGGCGCCGAGGCCTGATCAGCCGCTGAGACCGAGGCCGTCCGGACCACCCCCGGGTCCGGGCGGCCTCACAACAGCCGACCCTCAGAACAGCGGCCCTCAGAACAGCTTGCCGGGATTGAGCAGGCCCAGCGGATCGAAGACCTGCTTGATACCGCGCTGCAGCTCCACCCCCACCGGGCCCAGTTCGCGCGCCAGCCACTCCCGCTTGAGGACGCCGACGCCGTGCTCCCCGGTGATGGTGCCGCCGAGCTCAAGGCCCAGCGCCATGATGGCGTCGAAGGACTCCCGGGCACGGCGGGACTCGTCGGGGTCGGCGGGGTCGAAGCAGACCGTGGGATGGGTGTTGCCGTCCCCGGCGTGGGCGACGACACCGATGGTCAGGCCGTACTTCGTGGCGATGGCGGCCGTGCCGTCGATCATCTCGGCGAGCCGGGAGCGGGGCACACAGACGTCGTCGATCATGGTGACGCCCTTGACCGCCTCCAGCGCCGGAAGCGTCATCCGGCGGGCCTGGAGCAGCATGTCGGACTCGGCGGCGTCCTCGGCGGGGACCACCTCCGTGGCACCGGCCGCCGTGCACAGCTCGGCCACGGCGGCGAGGTCGGGGGCCGGGTCCGGGGTGTCGAAGGCCGCCATCAGCAGGGCCTCGGTGGACTCCGGGAGGCCCATGTTCCCGATCGCGTTGACCGCGCGGACGCTCGTACGGTCCATCAGCTCCAGCAGCGAGGGGGCGTGACCGCGCTCCATGATGCGGCAGATGGCGTCGCAGGCGGACGCGGTGGAGGGGAACTCGGCGGCGAGCACGAGCTGTTCGAGCGGGGCGGGCTTGAGCGCGAGGACCGCGCGCACGACGATGCCGAGGCTGCCCTCGGAGCCGACGAAGAGCCGGGTCAGGTCGTAGCCCGCGACGCCCTTGGCGGTGCGGCGGCCGGTCTTCAGCAGCCGGCCGTCGGCGAGGACGACATCGAGGCCGAGGACGTATTCGGCGGTGACGCCGTACTTCACACAGCACAGCCCGCCGGACGCGGTGCCGATGTTGCCGCCGATCGTGCACTGCTCCCAGCTGGAGGGGTCCGGCGGATAGTAGAGGCCCTTCTCCATGACCGCGCGGGACAGGGTCGCGTTGATCACGCCCGGTTCGACGACCGCGATCCGGTCCACCGGGTTGATCTCCAGGATCCGGTCCATCTTGACCAGGGACAGCACGACGCAGCCGTCGGACGCGTTGGCCGCGCCCGACAGCCCGGTGCGCGCGCCCTGGGGCACGATCGGCACGCGCAGCGCGGTGGCGGTGCGGCACACGTGCTGCACCTGCTCCACCGTGCGCGGGAGGACGACCACGGCCGGCGCGCCCGCCTCGCAGAAGCTCGCCATGTCATTGGCGTAGGCCCCGGTCACATCGGGGTCGGTGAGCACCGCCTCCTCGGGGAGGCCCTCCCGCAGCAGCTCGATGAGGTCCGTCATATCTCCAGACTCGCACCCGGGAAGCGCCCGGGGAAGATCGCTGCAGCGGACGGATGACCGCGCGAGGAGGGCCTTGAGGAGGGCCGCGAGGAGGGCCGTGCCGTACGGGCGCTACTGCGCCTTGTAGTAGACGCTGACCTTACGGTCCCCGGCGGCGCCCGAGGCGAAGCCCATGCACAGCCGGCGCGGGCTGGACAGCTGGACGGCCATCCCCTCCGGCTCGCGATAGCTCAGCGAGTAGGCGGCCTCGGTGCGGGCGCGCTGGACGAGCTCGCCGGTGCGCAGATCGACACAGGAGACATGGGTGTTGCCGTGGCCGGAGGGCGGGTTGGCGCCGTCCTCGCCGGTGTAGGCGGTGCCGGTCAGCTGGTACACGTAGTCGCCGAGGACCGTGAAGCCCTGGAAGACCTCGCCGTCCTCGACGCCGGTCTGGGGTATGTCGTCGTACACCGCGGTGTAGTCGCCCGCGCTGACCCCGGACAGGCTCATCAGCCGGTAGCGGACCTCGCCGTCGAGACGGTAGCGCAGCAGCAGCCGGCGGTTGAGCATGTCGACGGCGGGCTGGTTGCTGGTGGAGCCCGCCACCGGGCGGTGCTTGACCAGCGAGGACGAACCGGACGACAGCACGGTGCCATCGGCGAACTTGAAGCGGCTGATGGCGCGGCCGTAGCCGGAGTCGGGGTTGGCGTCCGACTCGGTCCACAGATAGGCCGTCGAGCCGACCGGCTCACAGCCCATGGCGACGCCGTGCCCGAACCCCTTGAGGTACATCGAGCCCAGCTCCGCCCCGGCCAGGGACAGCTTGGTGACGCACAGATCGCCATGGGCGGCGCGGTCGGCGCCGGAGACGGGGGCGGACTCCCCGCTGAGCCGGATCCCGCCCTCCATCAGCTGGATCGTGTAGACGTGCCCGCCCACGTCGTCGAACGCGAAGGACTGCAGCACGGTGGAGTTGTGCGGGGTCTTCTCGCGGATCAGCTGGGTGGAGGGCACCGACAGGTCGAACCGGCCGCCCGCCACGGTGGTGGCCCCCGCGCGGGCGGCGAAGGCACCGAGCGCGCCGGCCGCGGCGGCTCCCCCGCCGAGGGTGAACCTACGCCTGGTCAAACGGCCCGCAGTGTACTTTTCCGTGTGCATTGATACTCAACAACTCCCGTGTGATCACGCCGTGTTGGAGTGAACAGATCGCCGTGAGTGTAGACGGTGGGAAAGCGCTCCCATTCAGGTGTTCGCTTTTTCTGGCACCGGCGGCGCAAGGGCACGGGAGTGTGGGCGCATGTGCACGGAATTGGAGGGCGTGGGCGCGGCCGTGCGGGGCGGTCCGGCGGCCGTGCGGGGCGGCCCCGCGTGGCGGTCAGAGGTTGCCGCGCTTGGCGGTCAGAGGTTGCCGCGCTTGGCCTGCTCGCGCTCGATCGCCTCGAACAGCGCCTTGAAGTTGCCCTTGCCGAAGCCCATCGAGCCATGCCGCTCGATCAGCTCGAAGAAGACGGTCGGCCGGTCCTGGACCGGCTTGGTGAAGATCTGGAGCAAATAGCCGTCCTCGTCCCGGTCGGCGAGGATCTTCAGCTCACGGAGGGTATCCAGCGGGACGCGGGTGTCGCCGACCCACTCCCCCAGGGTCTCGTAGTACGAGTCCGGCGTGTCCAGGAAGCTCACCCCGGCCGCGCGCATCGCCTGCACCGTGGCGACGATGTCGTTGGTGGCGAGCGCGATGTGCTGGACGCCGGGGCCGCCGTAGAACTCCAGATACTCGTCGATCTGGGACTTCTTCTTGCCGACCGCGGGCTCGTTGAGCGGGAACTTCACCTTGCGGGTGCCGTCCGCCACGACCTTTGACATCAGCGCGGAGTACTCGGTGGCGATGTCGTCGCCCACGAACTCCTTCATGTTGGTGAAGCCCATGACGTCGTTGTAGAAGCGGACCCACTCGTCCATCCGGCCGAGCTCCACATTGCCCACGCAGTGGTCGATGGCCTGGAAGTTCCGGCGCGCCGGCGGGGCGACGATCGGCTCGGCCTCGGCGTAGCCGGGGAGGTACGGGCCGAAGTAGCCGGTGCGCTCGACGAGGGTGTGGCGGGTGTCGCCGTAGGTGCGGATCGAGGCCATGACCACCGTGCCGTGGTCGTCCTTGAGCTCGTGCGGCTCCTCGATCCCGGTGGCGCCGTGCTCGAGGGCGTACGCGTACGCGGCACGCGCGTCCGGCACCTCGACCGCGAGGTCGATCACACCGTCGCCGTGCTCGGCGACATGCTCGGACAGGAAGCGGCCCCAGGCGCTCACCGGCTTGATGACGGAGGTGAACACGAAGCGGGCGCTACCCGAGACGAGGACGTAACTGGCCGTCTCCCGGCTGCCGTTCTCCGGGCCGGAGTAGGCGACGAGCTTCATGCCGAAGGCGGTGGCGTAGTAGTGCGCGGCCTGCTTGGCGTTACCGACGGCGAAGACGACCGCGTCCATCCCCTTCACGGGGAACGGGTCGGCGTGCCGTGCGTCCCCCTGCTGCAGCATCTCTGTCGTCTCAGTCATACTTCGAAGCGTCCCCCGGTGGCTCAAGATGCGCAACACTTCGAGAAAACGCTGGTCAGTATGCATAGCCGTGACTGCATTCGGCAGCGCATCATGTACAGAGTGACTACCGTCACAGGGGACACCTCAAGAGAAGCCTGGGACCGGAGGGGGACCGCATGGGAATCGACGGGCTCGACGCCCGCCTGATCGAGCTGCTCGCCGAGGAGCCGCGGATCGGGGTGCTGGAGGCATCGCGCCGCCTCGGTGTCGCCCGCGGCACGGCGCAGGCGCGGCTGGACCGGCTGCGGGCGCAGGGGGTGGTCCGGGGCTTCGGCCCCGATGTGGACCCGGCGGCGCTCGGCTACCCGGTCACCGCGTTCGCGACGCTGGAGATCAAGCAGGGGCAGGGGCCGGACGTACGGGCCCATCTGGCGACCGTTCCGGAGGTGCTGGAGCTGCACACCACCACGGGCCACGGGGACATGCTGTGCCGGCTGGTGGCCCGCTCCAACGCCGATCTCCAGCGGGTGATCGACCTGGTGGTGGGGTTCGAGGGGATCGTCCGGGCCTCGACGGCGATCGTGATGGAGAACCCGGTGCCACTGCGGATCATCCCGCTGGTGCGGCAGGCGGCGCGGGACTGAGCACCGGGGCCCGGGGCCCTGAAGCGGATCCAAAGAGTCCGTTGCAAAGAAAGTGTTGCAAGCACATCTTTGCATGCTTAGGCTCCGCTCATGGCAGAGAACGAAAAGCCTGCGCCCGACGATGTCCGGGTGCTCAACCCACGCTCCCTGCGCGGGCTCGCGCATCCGCTGCGGATGCGCCTGCTCAGCGCGCTGCGCGAGTACGGGCCGGCCACCGCGTCCCAACTGGCCGACAGATTGGGCGAGTCCAGCGGCGCCACGAGCTACCATCTGCGACAGCTGGCCGCCCATGGCTTCGTCAAGGACGACCCGGAGCGGGGCAAGGGGCGGGAGCGGTGGTGGAAGGCGGCGCAGCGGGGCGTGCGGGTGGGTAGCGACAGGTTCCTGACCAGCCCCGACCCGTCCGTACGCGGAGCAATCAACACCCTGCTCCACGAGTGGGCCACCATCCACGGCCAGGACCTGTCCACCTGGTTCAGCACCATGCACGACTGGCCCTCAGCGTGGCGCAGCGCTTCGGACATGAGCGACTTCACTATGCGCCTCACCCCTGAACTCGCCAGCGAAATGCGCGACAAGGTGCACGAACTGATCGAGAGCTACCGCGAGAAGGAGGTGGACCGGGACACCGAGGGCTCCGCCCCGTACCGCGTCCATCTGCACGCCTTCCCGCGCGACGAGGACTGACCGATCCCTGGGGGGAACCACATATGTACGGCGACGACATTCATCTGTGGCTGCACCACATACGCGCCGAGCGTCTGCGTGACGAGGCCCGCGAGGCGTCCCGACCCCACCGCCGCTCCCGCCCCGCCCGCGCCCGGATGCTGCGCGCCCGGGTCGGCTGGACGCTGGTGGAGGTCGGGCTGCGGCTGGCCACGCCGCGGCTGCCGCAATCCGGTCTGACCGCCAGGTTCGACCACTGACATGGCCGGTGACACAGGAGACGGAGAGCGCCGAGGGAACAGCGGGGACCGAAAACCTCTCTTACTCGTCCTCGCCGCCAACACCGTCTCCATCGCGGGCAATTCCCTCACTCTGATCGCCGTCCCATGGTTCGTCCTGGAGACCACGGGCAGCGCGGCCAAGGCCGGGTTAGTTTCCTTCTGTGCGACCCTGCCGGTGGTCGTCTCGGCCGTCATCGGCGGGCCGGTCATCGACCGGATCGGCCGCCGACAGGTCTCCATCGCCTCCGACTCGCTGTGCGGGGTGGCCGTCGCCACGATTCCGATGCTGCACTTCGCCGGGCTGCTGCGGTTCTGGCAGCTGTGCGCGCTGATGGCGTTCTGCGGACTGCTCCACGCGCCGGGCGAGACCGCCCGCCAGGTGCTCGTGCCCGCGCTGGCCGAAGGGGCGGGCACCACCCTCAGCCGCGCGGCCAGCTTCTACGACGGGGCCTCGCGCGGGGCCAGGATGCTGGGCGCCGCGCTGGGCGGGCTGCTGATCGCGCTGCTCGGCCCGCCGTCCGTACTGCTGCTGGACGCGGCGACGTTCGCGGCGTCCGCGGTGCTGATCATGGCGGGGCTGCGCGGACTGCCCGCCGCGGCGCCACGCAAGCCCGTCGTCCCGGTGTCCGCCCGCGCCTACCGCGCCGAGCTGGGCGAGGGGTACCGCTTCCTGCTGCGCCATCGGCTGCTGCTGGCCATCGTGCTGATGGTCATGGTCACCAACGGCCTCGACCAGGGCCTGTCCTCCGTACTGCTACCGGTCCACGCCGAGCGGCACCTGGGCGGTTCGGTGCAACTGGGGCTGCTCACGGCGCTGTTCGGCGGCGGGGCGCTGGTGGGGGCGCTGCTGTACGGGGCGGTGGGCGATCGCTTTCCGCGCCGGACCGTCTTCGCGGTGAGCTTCCTGGTGTGCGGGCTGCCGAGGTTCCTGATCGCCGCGTTCGTGCCCGGGGTGTCCCCGCTCGCCGTGACGATGGCGGCCAGCGGAGTCGCGGCGGGGATGCTCAACCCGATCCTGACCACGGTGACGTACGAGGCCGTCCCCGATGAGCTGCGCAGCCGGGTCTCGGGGGCGCTCACCGCGGGGGTGTGGGTGGTGATGCCGCTCGGCGGGCTCGCGGCCGGATGTCTGGTCGAGGGGGTGGGGCTGACCGCCGCCTTCCTGGTGACGGGCGGCGTCTACTTCCTGGCCACGCTCAGCCCGCTGGTCTTCCCGGCCTGGCGCGAGATGGACGAGGCGACGGCGATGACGGTGGAACAGGGGGCGGCGGCGCCGCTCAGCAGTGCGGGACCGCGCCGCCCGACCGCAGCGCCCGCAGAGCCGTCACCGCACCCTTGAGGGTGGAGACGGGGATCAGCCGCAGCCCCTTGGGCAGTTCGGCCGTGGCGTCGGCACACTCGGCCTTCGGCACCAGGAAGACCGTGGCGCCGTCCCGCTTGGCGGCCTGCGTCTTCAGCGGGACCCCGCCCACGGCCCCGACCTTGCCCTTGGCGTCGATGGTGCCGGTGCCCGCGATCGTCCGGCCGCCGGTGAGGTCGCCGCCGCGGCCGTCGCCGTCCAGCTTGTCGACGATACCGAGGGAGAAGAGCAGCCCGGCGCTCGGACCGCCGACGTCGGCGAGGCGCAGGGTGACCTTGACATCGCGCGGGGAGCGGTGGAGGTAGCCGAGCGCGGCGCTGGTCGCCGAGGACTGGGACTCCTCCATCTCCTCGGCGTTGTGCCGCTCGATCTCCTTGGTGGTGCCGCCGACGTAGACCGAATCATGCGGCATGACGGCGCGGTCGGTGGCGAACCAGCCGCTGACCACGTCCTTCACCCGCACGGTGGCGTCCGGGCCGGTCGCCAGGATCGTCGTCATCCGCAGCTGCCCGGCGGTCTTACGGGTGCCGGTCCCCGAGACGCTGATCACCTGCTTGCCGCGGTCGGAGCCCAGGACGTTCACGGTCGAACCGGGCTGGGCCACGGTGAACGGCAGCGGCGCGAACGCGGCCACCGCGAGCAGGGCGAGCACGGGCGCGGAGCAGAGCGCGAGGGTGCGGGCGCGGGGGGAGACGGCAGGCATGGTGCGAATCTAGTTGACCACTGAGCCGTATGAGCCGCCACCCCGCCCCACGGCGCCGCCCGGGGACGGCGGGGGCGGGCGGCAGGCGGCGGGCGGCAGGCGGCAGGCGGCAGGCGGCAGGCGGCAGGCGGCAGGCTCAAGGTGCCCGCCACCCCGCCCTCACCGCAAGGCGTCCGAGACCTCTCGGGCCGCGTCGACCACCCGGGGGCCGACGCGCTCCGGGACCGAGTCGCAGAGCATCACGACCCCGACGCTCCCCTCTATCCCCGTCACCCCGATGAGCGGGGCGGCCGCACCGCTCGCGCCCGCCTCCAGTTCGCCGTGAGTGAGGGCGTACCCGGGGTCGTCGGGGCGGCCGGCACGGGCGGCGAGAATCGCGCGCCCGGCGGCACCCCGGTCGAGCGGATGCCGGAATCCGGCCCGGTAGGCCACGTGGTAGTCGGTCCAGGTCGGCTCGACGACCGCGACGGCGAGTGCCTCGGTGCCGTCGACCAGGGTGAGGTGGGCGGTCGCGCCGACGTCCTCGGCGAGGGAGCGCAGCGCGGGCAGCGCCGCCTCCCGTACGAGCGGATGCACCTGGCGGCCGAGCTGGAGCACCCCGAGCCCGACGCGCGCCCGCCCGCCGATGTCCCGGCGGACCAGCGAGTGCTGCTCGAGGGTGGCCAGCAGCCGGTAGACCACGGTGCGGTTGACGCCGAGCTTGTTGGACAGCTCGGTCACGGTCAGCCCGTGGTCGGTGTCGGCGAGCAGTTTGAGGACGCGCAGTCCCCGATCGAGCGTCTGAGAGGTCTCCGCGGTCACGACGCCCCCTCCTCGGTGATGAGTGGCGGCTCTTCGTGCGGTGCCCCGTCGGTCCCGACGACGGCGCGCGAAGAGGCCGCCGGTCGCGGTGGTCACGCACCGGCTGCGCTCCGCGGCGGCGCTGCCACGGGGCGTGTGCGTGCCCGAACGCTAGCGAGCCGGTCCGCTTTGCGGAAGGGTTTGTCCAGAATCCGAGCGGAGCTGCCAGAGAGTACGACATGAGGGCACCCCAAATCGTCCCGTTTTACCCGGATTGATGAAGGGGGTCTGCGACCGGTTCATGAAATTTTTCGAAAGGGGGTTGCGGAGGACGGGACGCCTGCGGCGGGCTGTTCCCCTCCCCGCCCCTCCCCACAACTGGGGCTCCGCCCCAGACCCCGGGGACCAGGGGCCAAGCCCCGGGCGGGCCAGCGCGCCAGAAGG
>NZ_JBHYVB010000217.1:0-18136 GCF_042750115.1 Streptomyces sp. NPDC059455 | reverse complement strand
CCCCAGACCCCGGGGGTCCAGGGGCGAAGCCCCCCACGCGGCGGAGCCGCATATCGTCAGGTGTCGGGAAGGGGCGGGAGGAGAGCAGTCCGCCGCGGGCGGGAAGATCCGTCGGACACCCCCTAGGTTCCCAGACCGTAGGCGCGGGCCGCGTTGCCGCCGAAGACGGCGGCGCGCTCGTCCTCGCCGAGCCGGAGGACGGCCCGGTCCGCGAGGGCCACCACCTCGTCGTAGGTCGCGGCCAGGACGCACACCGGCCAGTCGGAGCCGAACAGCACCCGGCCGGGCCCGAAGGCGTCCAGGACGTGCCAGGCGTACGGAAGCACCTGCTCGGGCTTCCAGCCGTCCCAGTCGGCCTCGGTGACCAGACCGGACAGCTTGCAGTCGACGTTCGGCAGCGCCGCGAGCGCGGCCAGCTGCCACGCCCAGGGGTCGCGCTCCCCGCTCGCCACGGGCGGCTTGGCGGCGTGGTCGAGGACGAAGCGCAGCTGCGGCAGCTCACGGACGGCGTCCAAGGCCGCGGGGAGCTCGCGCGGGGTGACCAGCAGGTCGTAGACCAGACCCGCGTCGGCCACGGCGGCCAGCCCCCGGCGGGCGTCGTCGCGGTCCAGCCACCGCGGGTCCGGCTCGTCCTGCACCTGGTGGCGCAGGCCCACCAGCCGGTCGCCGCCGGGCCCGGCGGCCAGCTCCGCGAGCACCTCGCCCACCCCCGGGTCGGTGAGGTCGGCCCAGCCGACGACGCCCGCGATCCGGTCCGATCCGCCGGCCAGGGCGAGGAGTTCCCGGGTCTCCTGCACGGAGGAGCTGGACTGGACGACGACGGTGGCGTCGATCCCATGGGCGTCCAAGTGCGGGGCGAGGTCGTCCGGGGTGAAGGTGCGGCGGATGGGCTCGGCCCACGCGCCGTCCATCCACGGCTGCTCACGGCGGGTCAGGTCCCACAGATGGTGATGGGCGTCGATACGGCGCGGCAAGGGCACTCGGGCACTCCTCGGGTGGTTCAGACCGGCAGCGGGATGTCGTCGTCGACCAGACCTCGCCGGACCAGGGCCTGCCACAGCTCATCGGGGATGTCGTGGGCGAACAGCGCGGCATTGTCCCGGACTTCGGCCGGGGAGGCGCAGCCGACCACCGCCGCGGCCACCGCGGGGTGGCCGAAGGGGAAGCGCAGCGCGGCGGCCCGCAGCGGCACCTGGAACTCGGCGCACACCTCGGCCAGCCGCCGGGCCCGCGCGAGGAGTTCGGGCGGCGCCTGCTGGTAGTCGTAGCGGGCCCCGGGGCTGGGGTCGGCGAGCAGCCCGGAGTTGTAGACCCCGCCGACCACCACGGAGGTGCCGCGCCGCTCGCACACCGGCAGCAGATCGTCGGAGGCGGTGCGCTCCAGCAGCGTCCAGCGCCCGGCGCACAGCACGACGTCCACGTCGAAGTCGGCGACGAACCGGGCGAGGAGGTCGCTGTGGTTCATGCCGAAGCCGATGGCCCGGACGAGCTTCTCCTGCTTCAGCTCGGCCAGCGCCGCGAAGGCCGTCTCATAGACCTCGGGGACGTGGTCTTCCGGGTCGTGGAGGTAGACGATGTCCACGGCGTCGACGCCGAGCCGCTCCAGGGAGGACTCGAGGCTCGCGCGGATGCCGTCCCGGGTGAAGTCCCACTCCCGGACCCGGTCGGGGGTGTCGGCGAACCCGTCCGCCTGGACGGGCTCGCCGGGGGCGCGCGGCCGCAGCCGCCGCCCCACCTTGGTGGAGAGCGTGTACCCGGCGCGGTCGCGCCCGGCCAGCACCCGCCCCAGCCGCTCCTCGGACAGCCCGACGCCGTAGTGCGGCGCGGTGTCCATATAGGTGAGGCCGGTGTCGAACGCCGCCCTTACGGTGTCCAGCGCGCGCTCCTCCGGCACCGCCTCGTAGAGATTGGCCAGCGGCGCGCAGCCGAGGCCCAGGGGTGGTACGCGCACCCCCGAGCGCCCCAGTTCGCGGGGGCCGCTCGGTGCCCGTCCGCCGTCGACCGCCATGGTTTCCTCCCGGCTCTCAGTCCTGCTTCTCGCCGCTGGCGTAGCGGGAGATGATCAGCGCGACGATGATGATCGAGCCGTTGATGAACTGGTTCCACAGGGGCGGTACCCCGCCGAGGGTCATCACATTGACGACCAGCTGCAGCGTCAGCACGCCGGTGAGCGCGCCGAAGAGGGTGCCGCGGCCGCCCTTGAGGCTGATCCCGCCGATGACCGCGGCGGCGAACACCTGGAAGATCCAGCCGTTGCCCTGGGTCGCGGCGACCGAGCCGTAGTGGCCCGTGTACAGGATGCCCGCGAAGGCGGCCAGCAGTCCGCCGACGCTCAGCACGATCCAGGTGATCCGGTCCACCCGGATGCCCGCCGCGCGCGCGGCCTCGGGGTTGCCGCCGATCGCGTACAGCGAGCGTCCGTGCCGCAGATAGCCCAGGGCCAGGCCGCCGAGGGCGTACAGCCCCAGGCAGATCCACACGGCGGCGGGCACGCCGAGCCACTCGGCCTTGCCGAGGTAGCGGAAGGACTCGGGGACGTTGACGATCGACTGGCCCTCGGCGATGCCGACCTGGAGTCCGCGCAGCATGGTGAGCATGCCCAGGGTGGCGATGAAGCCGTTGACGCGCAGTTTGAGCATCAGGAAGCCGTTGGCCGCGCCGATCAGCGCCCCGACCGCCAGGCACAGCGGTATCGCGGTCCACACCGGCAGCAGCCCCAGGCCCTCGAACCGCGCCCCGTGCTCGGGCAGCACCAGCCACAGGGCGATCACCGGCGCCACGGCGATGGTCGACTCCAGGGAGAGGTCCATCCGCCCGCTGATCAGGATCAGCGCCTCGCCCAGCACCAGCAGCCCCAGCTCGGTGGACTGCTGGACGACGCCGATCAGGTTGTCCTCGGTGAGGAAGGCGGGCGAGACGATGAAGCCGATCACCCCGAGGACGAAGATCACGGGGACCAGCGACAGATCGCGCCAGCGCGCGATGTCGATCCGCGGCCGGCCCCCCGCCGGGTCGTCAGCCACCGCCTCGGCGGTCCGCTGCCGTGCGGTATCGGTCATGTCTGCCTTCCTTCTGTGCGGTCTTCGGTGTCCCCCGACGTGCCGTTGGTGCCCGGCTCCGTGATGCCCTCCATGGCGGCCACGAGCTGACGGTCGCTCCAGCCGCTGCCGAACTCGGCGACCACCCGCCCGTGGAAGAACGCCAGGATCCGGTCGCAGACCCGCAGATCGTCCAGTTCGTCGGAGACGATGACCGCGCCGCTCCCGGACGCGGCCACGTCCCGTACGACGCCGAGCAGCGCGTCCTTGGACTTCACGTCCACCCCGGCGGTCGGGCGGATCGCGACCAGGACGCTGGGCTCACGGGCCAGCGCCCGCGCGATGACGACCTTCTGCTGATTTCCGCCGGACAAACCCGAAACGGGCTGCGAAGGTCCCGAGGTCTTGATGTCCAGGGAGGTGATCATCCGCTGGGCGAAGGCGCGGGTCCGGGAGGGCAGCACCGTGCCATAGGGCCCGAGCTGGTCGGTGACGGTCAGGGTGGCGTTCTCGGCGACGCTGCGGCCCAGGACCAGGCCCTGGTCGTGCCGGTCCTCCGGGACGTAGCCGATGCCCGCGTCGATGGCGTGCGGCACGCTGCCGGGGCGCACCGGCCGGCCGCGCACCGACAGCCGCCCGCCGGCCGGTTTGCGCAGCCCCACCAGGGTCTCGCCGACCGCCGTGTTGCCGCTGGCCGTGGCCCCGGCCAGGCCGAGCACCTCGCCGGGGCGCACCACCAGGTCCAGCGGGTCGAACTCGCCCTCCAGGGCGAGCCCTTCGGTGCGCAGCACCGGCTCCCCGTCCGGGTCGGCCTCCTTACGGGCGACGGGAGCGCGGACGACGACCCGGGAGTCGCCCTCGGGCACCCCGCCGTCGTCCCCGGTCATCGCCGCCACCAGCTCCTCCTTGGGGAGGCCGGCGACCGGGGCGGTCAGCACATGGCGGGCGTCGCGGAAGACGGTGACGGTGTCGCAGAGTTCGTAGACCTCTTGCAGATGGTGCGAGATGAACAGGAAGGCGACCCCCTGCCGGCGCAGCTCCAGCAGCTTGGCGAAGAGCCGGTCGATACCGCCCGCGTCGAGCTGGGCGGTGGGCTCGTCGAGGATGATCAGCCGGGCGCCGAAGGAGAGCGCGCGGGCGATCTCCACGAACTGCCGCTGCTCGACGCTGAGATCCTTCGCCCGCGCCTGCGGATCCACCTCCACGCCGTACTCGGCCAGCAGCGCGCGGGCGTCCTCGCGCAGGGCGCGCCAGCGGATGCGCCCCGCGCCCGGGAAGCGGTTGAGGTAGAGGTTCTCGGCGACCGTCAGGTCCGGGACCACCATCGACTTCTGGTAGACGCAGGCCACCTTGCGCTGCCAGGCGGCGGTGTCGCCGTAGCCGGGGGCGGGCTCGCCCGCGAAGGTCACCTCACCCTCGTCCGGGCGCTCCATCCCGGTCAGGACGGACACCAGCGTGGACTTGCCCGCCCCGTTGCGCCCGACGAGCGCATGGGCCTCCCCGGGCCGCACCGCCAGCCGGGCGTGGTCCAGGGCGACGGTGGGCCCGAACCGTTTGACGACGCCCTGGGCTCGTACGACGGCGGGCTGCTCGGCCTCGGCCATGGTCACTTCTTCTCGAGCTGGTTGGCCCACAGCTTCTTGTCGTCGACGTTCTCCTTGGTGACCAGCGGCGCCGGGAGCTGGTCCTCCAGGCCATTCTCGATCTTGACGATTTTGGAGTCGTGGTCGGTGGGGCCGGGTTTGAACGTCTTGCCGTCCAGAGCGGCCTTCGCGTAGTTCAGGGCCCACTGGGCGTAGAGGTCGGCGGGCTGGGAGAGCGTGGCGTCGATCTTCCCGGAGCGGATCGCGTCCAGCTCCTCGGGTATCCCGTCGTTGGAGATGATCGTGATGTGCTTGGCCGAACCGGCGGGCTTCAGCAGCCGCTTCTGCTCCAGCAGCGCGAGCGTGGGCTGCAGGAAGGCGCCGCCCGCCTGCATGTAGATGCCGTTCACGTCCTTGTGCTGGGCCAGCAGGCTCTGCAGCTTGGCGGAGGCCACATCGCCCTTCCAGTCGGTGGGCAGCTCATGCACCTTGATGCCGGGGTACTTCTTCTTCATGCAGGAGGCGAACGCCTGTGAGCGGTCCCGGCCGTTGATGGAGCTGAGGTCGCCCTGGAGCTCGGCGATCCGGCCCTTGCCGCCCAGCTTCTCGCCGAGGTACTCGCACGCCTTGGTGCCGTACGCCCGGTTGTCGGCGCGCACCACCATGTAGATCTTGCCGGAGTCGGGCCGGGTGTCCACGCTGATGACGGGGATCTTCTTCTCCTCCAGCTGCTCCAGGGTGGAGGAGATGGCCCCGGTGTCCTGGGGCGCCATGATGACCGCCTTGGCGCCCTGGTCGGTGAACGCCTGGACGTTGGCGACCAGCTTGCCGATGTCGTTCTGCGAGTTGGACAGCGGGAGCGCGGAGACCGTGCCCTTGTCGATGCCCTTCTCCAGATACTGCTGGTAGGAGTTCCAGAAGTCGGTGTCCGTCCGCGGCATGTCGATGCCGACCTTGCCGCCGCCGGCGCCATTGCTCTCTCGGTTGCAGCCGGTGAGCGCTGCGACGGCCAGCAGCACGGCGCAGGCGGCGGTGCCGGTGGTGCGGAGTCTCGTCATCGAGTCCCGTCCTTGGTCGTTCCTGGGTCGAGTGGTGCGGGTGGTGCGGGTGGTGCGGGTGGTGCCGGCCTCGGGCGGAGGCGATTGTGCGGTTGTCTCAAGCGATCGGGCGGTTGTCTAGGAGGAGGCGGGGCGCAGCCGCAGCCCCTGCATCCCTCCGTCGACGGCCAGCGCGGTACCGGTGACGGCCGCGGCGGCGGGGCTGGCGAGGTACGCGACGGCGGCGGCCACCTCGTCGGCGGAGACCAGCCGTCCGGTGGGCTGCCGGGCCTCCAGGGAGGCGCGCTCGGCCGCCGGGTCGGGGGCCTGGTCGAGCAGCCGGCCGACCCACGGGGTGTCCACGGTGCCGGGGTTGACGCAGTTGACGCGCACCCCTTCGCGGATGTGGTCCGCCGCCATGGCGAGGGTCAGCGACAGCACCGCGCCCTTGCTGGCGCTGTAGGCGGCGCGCTGCGGCAGCCCAGCGGTGGCGGCGATCGAGCAGGTGTGGGTGATGGAGACGGCGCCGGGCCGGTCGGCCGCGGCGGCGCGCAAGTGGGGCAGCGCGGCCCGCGCGGTGCGGACCAGGCCCAGCACATTGATGTCCAGCAGCCGGTGCCACTCCTCGTCGGAGTTGTCCTCGACGCTGCCGATCGCGCCTATGCCCGCGTTGCCGACGACGGTGTGCAGGGCGCCGAACTCGGCCACGGCCGCGTCCACCGCGGTCCTGACCCCCTCGTCGGAGGTGACATCGGCCTTGAGCGGCAGCGTGCCGTCCGGGGCGCCCGACGGATCGCGGTCGAGCACGGCGACCCGCGCGCCTCGGTCGCGCAGCGCGGCGGCTATGGCGGCGCCGATACCGGAGGCGCCGCCGGTGACGAGCGCGGCCAGCCCTTCGAAGTCGCCGGTGGTCACTGGTGGTCCTCCTGAGGCTGTGCGGGTGCGGACGGGGCCGGTACGGGCTGAGCCGGTACCGGCTGAGCGAGGCGGACCCGCCATTCGGGCCCGTCCGGATAGCGGTAGGCGGCGATCGACTCTGGGTACATACGGGCGGAGAAGCCCGGCGCGGTCGGAGCCCGGTAGCGGCCCGACTCGATGACCACGGGATCGGCGAAGTGCTCGTGGAGGTGGTCGACATACTCGATGACGCGGTCCTCCCAACTGCCCGAGACGGCCACGAAGTCGAACATGGCCAGGTGCTGGACGAGTTCGCACAGCCCGACGCCGCCCGCGTGCGGGCACACCGGAAGTCCGTACTTGGCGGCGAGCAGCAGGATCGTGAGGTTCTCGTTGACCCCGGCGACCCGTGCCGCGTCGATCTGGACGAAGTCCACCGCCTCGGCCTGGAGCAGCTGCTTGAAGACCACGCGGTTGGCGACGTGCTCACCGGTGGCGACCTTGACCGGCTGTCCGGCGCGGATGGCGGCGTGGGCGAGGACGTCGTCCGGGCTGGTGGGCTCCTCGATCCAGTGCGGGTCGTACGGCGCGAGGGCGCTCATCCAGCGCACCGCCTCCGCCACGTCCCAGCGCTGGTTGGCGTCCACGGCGATGCGCACATCGGGGCCGACGGCCTCGCGTGCGAGCCGCATCCGTCTGAGGTCCTCGTCCAGATCGGCCCCGACCTTGAGCTTGATCTGGCCGAAGCCGTCGGCGACGGCCTCCTGCGCCAGCTTGATCATTTTCTCGTCGGAGTAACCGAGCCAGCCGGGCGAGGTGGTGTAGGCGGGGTAGCCCCGCTCGCGCAGCCGCGCGGCGCGCTCGGCGCGGCCGGGCTCGGCGGCCCGCAGGATGGCGAGCGCCTCCTCCGGGGTGAGCGCGTCGCTGAGGTAGCGGAAGTCGACCAGCTCGACCAGCTCCTCGGGCGACATCTCGGCGAGGAACTGCCACAGGGGCTTTCCGGCCTGCCGGGCGGCGAGGTCCCAGGCGGCGTTGACCACCGCACCCGCGGCCATGTGCATGACGCCCTTCTCGGGCCCGAGCCAGCGCAGCTGCGAGTCATGGGTGAGCTCACGGTGCAGGGCGGCGAGATCGGCCGCCGTCAGCGGCGCGGGGCGGCCCACCACATGGGGGCGCAGGGAGCGGATGGCGGCCGCGGTGACATCGTTGCCGCGGCCGATGGTGAAGACGAAGCCGTGTCCCTCGGAGGCCGCCGTACCCTCCCCCGCGTCCGTGCGCAGCACGACATAGGCGGCGGAGTAGTCGGGGTCCGGGTTCATGGCGTCCGAGCCGTCGAGCTGCTCCGAGGTGGGAAACCGGATGTCATGGACCTCGAGCTCGGTGACGGATGGACGCTGACTCAATGGGGGCTCCCTGAAACGATGCGCGAGAGAGAACATCGGACCTTTCGCGATGATCCGATGTATAGCGCTGCCATAGGGGTTTCGTCCAGAGGTGCGTGCGAACTTTCGAAGGACAGATCGGATGAATCTCTTAGTGCTCCTGGACAGGGGCTGCGGCCGGAGCCCCGGAAAGCCGTAGGCTTGGGTGGCACGCAATGGGAAACTGCAGCTGGAGGCGGCACCATCCGTCCGCCCCGGTCGGAAGGAGGCGCTGGGTGATCGAGCTTGAGGGGGTTCCCGAGCTGATCGACCCGGTCATGATCTGTGCCTTCGAGGGCTGGAACGACGCCGGAGACGCCGCCTCGACCGCCGTCGGGCACCTGGACCGGGAGTGGAAGGGCGAGGTCTTCGCCTCGCTCGACGCGGAGGACTACTACGACTTCCAGGTGAACCGCCCCACCGTGGCCCTGGAGGGCGGGGTGCGCAAGATCACTTGGCCGACGACCCGGCTCTCGGTGGTCCGGGCGGACACCGGGGAGAAGTCCCGGGACCTGGTGCTGGTGCGCGGTATCGAGCCGAGCATGCGCTGGCGGTCGTTCTGCAACGAGATCCTCGGCTACGCCCATGAGTTGGGCGTGGAGATGGTCGTCATCCTCGGCGCGCTGCTCGGCGACACCCCGCACACCCGGCCGGTGCCGGTCAGCGGGGTCACCTCCGACCCGGACCTGGCCCGCAGCCTCGACCTGGAGGAGACCCGCTACGAGGGCCCGACCGGGATCGTCGGGGTCCTCCAGGAGGCGTGCGCCCACGCCGGCGTCCCGGCGGTGAGCCTGTGGGCGGCCGTGCCGCACTACGTCTCCCAGCCGCCGAACCCGAAGGCCACCCTGGCGCTGCTGAACCGCCTCGAGGACCTCATCACGGTGCGCATCCCCCTCGGCGAGCTGACCGAGGACTCGCGGGCCTGGCAGCTGGGCGTGGACCAGCTGGCCGCCGAGGACAGCGAGGTCGCCGAGTACGTCCAGTCGCTGGAGGAGGCGCGGGACACCGCCGAGCTGCCCGAGGCGTCCGGCGAGGCCATCGCCCGCGAGTTCGAGCGCTATCTGCGGCGGCGTGACGGCCAGCCCGGCCCCGCCGGCGGCCACGCGACCGAGAGCGGCGGCCTGGCGGAGGGCCGGGAAGGCGGCACGGGCGGCCCGGGCGCCCCCTACCTGCGCGACCCCTCCACCGGCCATGGGCGGCCGCGCAAGCCGTCCTCCAAGGACGAGATGGCCAAGGACGACGCCGAGGACACCGGCGGCGACGGCGACGAGGCCAAGGACGTGGACGACGTCAAGGACGCCGACAGCGCCAAGGCGGCGGACGACGCCGAGGAGGCCGACGACGGCCAGGGCGCCGAGGACCGGGACACCGAGGGCCAGGACGCCTCACGCCGCGACGAGGGCCGCACGGACCGGGGTGGCGACGGGGACGAGGGGTCCGGCTCCGACCGGTAGCCACGACCGCCACACACGGCGCACGACGCCGCACAACGCGCGCCACACCACGTACGCCATGTACGCCGCGCACACCACGCACGCGGCGTACGAGACAGCGAGAAGCCCGCGCCGGGAGGAATCCGGCGCGGGCTCATGCGTTCACCGTCGCGGCGCGGCGCCCCGACGACGCGTCAGAGGGCCACGCCCAGCAGCGCGTCCACGGCGCGCGAGACCAGACCGGGCGCCCCCTCGTCCGTACCGCCGGTGGCCGACTGCGCGGCGGCCCAGCGGTCGACGGCGGCCAGGGCGGCCGGGGAGTCCAGATCGTCCGCGAGCGCCTCGCGGATCTCCTCCACCAGCGCGTCCGCCGAGGGCCCGTCGGGCCGCGAGACGGCGGCACGCCAGCGGTCGAGGCGCTCCTCGGCCTCCCGCAGCAGCCCGTCCGTCCACTCCCAGTCCGAGCGGTAGTGGCGGGCCAGCAGCGCGAGCCGTATGGCCGCCGGGTCGACGCCGTCGCGGCGCAGCGCCGAGACGAAGACCAGGTTGCCCTTGGACTTGGACATCTTCTCGCCGTCCAGGGCCACCATCCCGGCGTGCACATACGTCTTGGCGAACGGCCGCTCACCGGTGAGGACCTGGGCGTGCGAGGCGCCCATCTCATGGTGCGGGAAGGCGAGATCGGATCCGCCGCCCTGCACGTCGAAGCCCATGCCGAGGTGGTCCAGGGCGATGGCCACGCATTCGATGTGCCAGCCGGGGCGGCCGCGGCCGAGCGATCCGCCGTCCCAACTCGGCTCGCCGGCACGGGCGGCCATCCACAGCATCGGGTCGAGGGGGTTCTTCTTGCCGGGGCGCTCCGGGTCGCCGCCGCGCTCGGCGGACAGCAGCCGCATGGCCTCGGCGTCGAGCCGGCTGACCGAGCCGAAGGAGGGGTCGGACTCCACGGAGAAGTAGATGTCGCCTTCGAGTTCATAGGCGGCGCCCAGGTCGCGCAGCCGCTCCACGAGCGGCACGATCCCCGGGATGGACTCGACGGCGCCGATGTAGTGCTGCGGGGGCACCATCCGCAGGGCCGTCATGTCCTCGCGGAAGAGGGCGGTCTCACGCTCGGCGAGGGCCGTCCAGTCGTCGCCGTTCGCCTGCGCCCGCTCCAGCAGAGGATCGTCGACATCGGTGACGTTCTGGACGTAGTGCACCTGGCGCTTGGTGTCGAGCCATACGCGCTGAACGAGGTCGAACGCGTTGTAGGTCGCCGCATGACCCATGTGGGTCGCGTCGTACGGGGTGATCCCGCAGACGTAGATGCGCGCGACGGGACCGGGGGTCAGGTTGATCCGTCCCCCGGTCGCGGTGTCGTGAATGCTCAGGTCACGGCCACTGCCGGGCAGGGCGGGAACCTCAGAAGCGGGCCAGGCATACATGCAATGAGCGTAACCGGATGCAGCGTCCGCATACGAACCGGACCAGTGGTGTTGGCCGGATGGGCGGTCTTGCGCGGACGTCCGCGGGCTGCTTGAGCTGCCCGATCCGCGTTCCAGGGGCTCCGGGCGGGGGCGTGACGGGCCCCACCCGGCCCCGGAACGGACGGCCCCACGGCCCCGGAGCGGGCCGGTCCACCGGACCGGAGCGGACCCATCCGGTCAGACCGGCGGCCAGGGGATGGCGGGCCACTGGCCGCTGGGCTCGGGGTGCTTCCCCGTGCGCAACAGGGCGGCGACACGGGCCCGCAGGGCCTCGATCTCGGCCCCGGTGATCAGCTCCGCCAGCCGGGCGCTCAGCGGGCCGCCGTCGGCCAGCTCGCCCGCCAGCCGGCGCAGCACCTCCAGCACATCGTCCGGCAGCGGCTCCCCGGCCCAGCCCCACAGCAGGGTGCGCAGCTTGTCGTCGGCGTTGAACGTCACTCCGTGATCAATCGCATAGAGCCGGCCACCGGCCGCGGGCAGCAGATGGCCGCCCTTGCGGTCGCCGTTGTTGATCACCGCGTCGAGGACGGCCAGCCGGCGCAGCCGTATGTCGTCGGCGTGGACCAGCAGCGCCGTACGGCCCTCGCCCACCTCGGCGTAGCCCACCGCCTTCCAGCCGGGGCCCGGTTCATCGCCCTCGACGAGCGCGAGCAGCTCCGCTCCCCCGATCTCCTCCGAGCCATCGCCGTCCGGCCCGCCGTCGGCCCCGTCCGGCCCTTCGGTGGCCGTCTCGACCTCCACCCAGAGCTGGCACATCCCCTGCCCGTACGGCCCGTCGCGCAGCACCGTGGGCGGCACCAGGCCCCAGCCGGTGGCCTCGGAGATCTCGTACGCCGCGACCTCGCGCTGGGCGAGCGTGCCGTCCGGGAAGTCCCACAGCGGCCGCTCCCCGGCCACCGGCTTGTAGACACAAGGGGCGCTGTGGCCCTCGTACTCGACCGTGCAGTACAGCACCGCGTTGGACGCCTCCCGGACCCGGCCGCGCACCGTCAGCTCACCGAGAGCCAGCAGCTCGGCCGGGGGCAGCAGCTCGGCCGGGGCCGGGGGCGTCAGGCTCCGCGGCGGTATCCGTTCTGGCGCGGACATACGTGTCCCTCCGGGTCGAGCGGCAGACTGCACAGCGGGCAGGGCGGCCGGCCGGCGTTGACGACCTCCAGGGCGCGCTTGGCGAACGCGCGCGCCTGCGTCCCGGTGAGCCGCACCCGCAGCATGGGCGGGCCGTTCACATCGTCCTGGAGCAGCCGCTCCTCGGCCTCGGCCAGGTCCTCCTCGGACTCGGCCTCCAGCTCGACCAGTGCCTGCGCCTCGACGATCATCCGCTGCTCCTCGCCGTCCCAGGCGAGTGCCATGGTGCCGACCCGGAACTCCTCCTCCACGGGGACTTCCAGCGGTGCGGTGTCGCTGAGTTCGGTCGGTGCGACGGCGGGGACCGGGGCGTTTCCGCCGGTGCGCCGCACCACCTCGTCCAGCAACTCGTCTATCCGCTCGGCCAAGGCGGCGACCTGCGTCTTCTCCAACGCGACACTGGTGGTCCGGCTGCCGGCGGACGCCTGCAGGAAAAAGGTACGGCGACCAGGCAGCCCGACCGTACCGGCGACGAAACGGTCCGGCGGGTCATAGAGGAACACCTGACGGGACAACGTCCTGCTCCATTTGGTTCGACTACTCGGCTGACTGACTGCTGACCGCTGGGTGTCACGACCGCCCGGTCACGGCTGTCACGGCGCCCTCGCACCGCGGCACCACCCTACTGCGCACAGCGATCACGGTGCTCCCGCGTCGCCACCCACCGCCGCGTCCCCGCCGCGGTTGCCGGAGTTCTCCTCGCGCGGCGCCAGACCGGCGAAGTCCCCGGTGTCTCCCAGCCGGACGAGGAAGGGCCGGGTCGGGGTGTAACGGATCGCGGTGACCGAGCAGGGCTCGACCGAGATCCGCTGGAACAGATCGAGATGGAGTCCGAGGGCGTCCGCGACCAGCGCCTTGATGATGTCCCCGTGGGAGCACATCAGATAGACCGCGTCGGCGCCGTGCTCCCGTTCGATCCGGGCGTTCCAGTCGCGCACCGCCTCGACCGCGCGCGCGTGCATGGCGCGCATGGACTCGCCACCGGGGAAGGCGGCCGCGGACGGATGCTGCTGGACGATGTTCATCAATGGTTCATCGGCGAGCTCGGCCAGCTTCCGGCCGGACCAGTCGCCGTAGTGGCACTCCCCGATCCGGTCGTCGGGGTGCAGCGGCAGTTCGGGGCGGGCGGCGAGCAGCGGGGCCAGGGTCTCCCGGCAGCGCTGCAGGGGGCTGGTGACGGCGGCGGCGAGCGGCACCCCGGCCAGTCTGCCGGGCAGCGCCGCGGCCTGGGCCGTACCGCGCTCGTCGAGGGCGACACCGGGTGTCCAGCCCGCGAGGACGCCCGCGGTATTGGCGGTGGACCGGCCGTGCCGTACGAGGATCAGCATGGGCATGGCTGCCACCCTACGACCCCTCCGGCGCCGCTCAGCGGGGATGCGCACCGATCCCGTACCGGGGGTCCCCCTGTGCCGATCGGCATCACGCGAGGCACAATGCGCAGCGTGATCGTGGATTGTGCCATCTACCGGGACGGGGCCCGCACCGAGGGACCCGCCGACTTCTCCGACGCCCTGGACGAGGCGCGCGCGAGTGGGGACGCCTTCTTGTGGATCGGGCTGCATGAGCCGACCGAGAAGGAGTTCGAGCTGGTCACCAGCGAGTTCGGACTGCATCCGCTGGCCGTTGAGGACGCCCTGTGCGCCCACCAGAGGCCGAAGCTGGAGGTCTATGACGATTCGCTGTTCCTGGTGCTCAAGCCGGTGCAGTACGACGACCGGGCCGGGACCGTCACCGCGGGTGAGCTGATGGTCTTCGTCGGTGACTCCTTCGTGGTGACCGTAAGGCACGGCGAGGCCAATCCGCTCGGCTCGGTGCGCGACCGGCTGGAGAAGATGCCCGAGGTGCTGCAGCACGGCCCCACGGCGGTGATGTACGCGGTCTCCGACGCGGTCGTGGACCACTACCTGGACGTGGCCGACGATCTGCACGGGGACCTGGAGGAGCTGGAGACGGAGGTGTTCGCCCCGAACGCGGGCGCCGGGCAGAACACCGCCGGGCGGATCTACGCCTTCAAGCGCGAGGTGATGGAATTCCGCCGCTCGGCCGGGCCGTTGGAGGAGCCGATGGAGCGGCTCACCGGCGCCGGGGTGCCGTTCGTGCACGAGGGCTCCCGGCCGTTCTTCCGCGATGTCAGCGACCATCTGACCCGGGTGAACGAGCATGTGGAGGGGCTGGACCGGCTGCTGTCGGACATCCTCTCCGCCCATCTCGCGCAGATGGGCGTGCGGCAGAACGACGACATGCGGAAGATCTCGGCGTGGGCGGCCATGGCCGCGGTCCCGACGATGATCGCCGGGATCTACGGCATGAACTTCACGCACATGCCGGAGCTGAAGCAGCCCTGGGGATACCCGGCGGTGGTCGCGCTCATGGGCGGTGTGATCGCGCTGCTGTACCGCTGGTTCAAGCGGCGTGGGTGGCTCTGAGGTCTTGAGGCGGGGGGCTGGTGTGGCGAGGCCGGTCTGTCGGAGTCAGACGGCCGACGTGGCGAGGCCGGGCCGTCAGACGAACTCGGGTGCCTCGGGTGCGCCGGAAGCGCTCTTCGCGGGTCCGCCCAGCGCGTTCCGCCGCTCGGGCATCCGCAGTGACACCATGCGCCGCCAGCCGCCCAGCCGCTCGTACGTGTGCAGGGCGTGGATCCCGGCCGCGAGCAGCGCGGACTTCGGCTTGGGCCAGCCGAGAAGGCGTCCCATGTGGGCCATCACGGCCAGGCTGACGTCCCGGTAGACCTCCATCTCGACGAGCGCGCTCTCCCGCAGGGTCCGCTGGATGGTCCGGCCGTATCCGTCGGCGGCCAGGCACAGCAACTCCTCGTGGCAGTAGGCGAGGTGGTTGTCCTCGTCGTCGGCGATCATGCGCACCGCGCGGCCGAGGCCGGGGTGGTCGCCGAAGTACCTGCGCAACATCATCATCTGGGCCGAGGCGCGCTGTTCGGTGACCCGGCTGTGCGCGAGGTAGATCACGATGTCGTGCTCGGTGAGCGGCTCGTCGCGGCGCAGCTTGTCATGGGCGAGGCCGATGCCGCGTGCCTCCAGGAGCATCGTGTAGTCGGTCTCGGGCGGCACCTCCATGGGCTCCAGACCGCGCTTGCGGAGCAGGGCGTTGAAGATCCGGCCGTGTTTGTCCTCGTCGGCGCCATGGCGGGCGATCTTGGGCGCGAGGTCGCGGCGGCTCTCGGGCACGAGGGCGGCGATCCGGCCGTTCTCCCAGCCTCCCTGGGCCTCCCCGCTGGCCGCGACGGAGCAGAAGAGCCGGAACGACTCGTCGTTGTCGAGGATCTCCTGGAACACGCTTCTCGCCGAGAGCATCGCCGCCACCTCCGTGCGCTTGTCGTGCGCCGCCCAGCGCTTGTCGGGCCGACATCCACGCGCGACGAGCGCAGAAAAAGTCAACGGCCCGGTGGGGGCGGCGGCAACAGCTGAGGCGCCCGGCTCGGCCGAACGGGGGACCCCTCCGGACGCCGCGTCCGCGTAACCCCTGGGCGGCGGGGGCGTTGTGCTGGATGACGGCCGTGGCGGGGAAGACCCCCGAGCCCCCACCACGGCCGTAGAACTATCCCGGTGTCGTGGCCCTTAGGCGAGCCCGGCCCGCTCCAGGGCCTCGACGCCCGCCCGCAGCCCGGCGAGCCGCTCCTCCAGCGTGAAGCCCGCGGGCGTGAGCGACAGGGTGGTGACCCCGGCCCCCGCGTAGGCCTGCATGCGGTCGGCCATGCGCTCGACGGGGCCGAGCAGCGCGGTGGAGTCGATCAGCTCGTGGGGGACGGCCGCGGCGGCGCCCTCCTTGTCCCCGGAGAGGTACTTCTCCTGGATCTCGGCGGCCTCCTTCTCGTACCCCATGCGCTGCGCCAGCTTGTTGTAGAAGTTCTGCTTGGCGCTGCCCATACCGCCCACGTAGAGCGCGGTGTACGGGCGGAACTGGTCGGCGAGGGCGCGGACGTCGTCGCCGAGGGCCATCGGGACGGTGGGTACCACGTCGAAGCCCTCGAGGTCCTTGCCCGCCTTCTCGCGGCCCGCGCGCAGCGAGCTGAGGGTGGTCTCCTCGGCGTGCTCGGGATCGTAGAAGAGGACCAGGGCGCCGTCGGCGATCTCGCCGGTCTGCTCGAGGTTCTTCGGGCCGATGGCCGCGATGTACAGCGGGATGTACTCCCGCACCGGGTGCACGGTGAGCTTGAGGGGCTTGCCGGGGCCGTCGGGCAGCGGCAGGGTCCAGTTCTGGCCCTCGTGGGTCAGCCGCTCGCGCGACATCGCCTTGCGGATGATCTCCACGTATTCGCGGGTGCGGGCGAGCGGCTTGTCGAACCGCACCCCGTACCAGCCCTCGGACACCTGGGGCCCCGAGACGCCGAGCCCGAGGCGGAAGCGGCCACCGGAGAGGGTGTCCAGAGTGGCGGCGGTCATCGCCGTCATGGCTGGGGTGCGGGCCGGGATCTGGAAGATGGCGGAGCCGACGTCGATGCGCTCGGTCTGCGCGGCGACCCACGCGAGCACCGTGGCGGCGTCCGAACCGTAGGCCTCGGCTGCCCAGCAGACGGAATAGCCGAGCTTGTCGGCCTCGCGGGCGACCGCGAGGTTGTCCGCGTCCATTCCGGCGCCCCAGTAGCCGAGGTTGATGCCGAGCCTCATACCGCACCCCTTACTGATCAGTAACGTCGCTGTTCCGGGGACTCTAGCGCGCGTGGCCCTGATACGTCAGGGGTGGGTTATCCACAGGCTGCCACGTGGCGCTTTGCGGCCAGTAATCTCGATGTTCATGGAGCTAAGGCACCTCGGCCGCACGGGCCTGCGCGTCTCCCGGCTCGGGCTCGGCACGCTCACTTGGGGGCGGGACACTGACGAACACGACGCCGCGGATCAGCTCAAGGCGTTCTGGGAAGCGGGCGGGACGCTCGTCGACACCGCGGATGTGTACGCGGACGGCGGCGCCGAGTACCTCCTGGGGCGGCTGCTGGAGGGGCTGCTGCCCCGGCGCGATCTCCAGATCGCGACCAAGGCGGGCAGTGTGCCCGACCCCGACCGCCGCTTCGACACCTCGCGCGGCCATCTGCTGGCCGCGCTGGACGCCTCCCTGGAGCGGCTGGGCACGGACTATGTCGACCTGTGGCAGGTGCACGCCTTCGACCCGTTCACCCCGCTCGAGGAGACCCTCCAGGCGCTCGACATCGCGGTGAGCAGCGGGCGGGCCCGCTATGTGGGGGTGTCCAACTTCAGCGGCTGGCAGCTCGCGAAGGCCGCCACCTGGCAGCTGGCCTCCTCGGGCGCGCACACCCGGCTGGCCAGTACGCAGATGGAGTATTCGCTGCTCCAGCGCGGTGTGGAGCGCGAGGTGCTGCCCGCCGCGCTCGACCTGGGCGTCGGGCTGCTGCCGTCCTCACCGCTCGGCCGCGGTGTGCTCACCGGCAAGTACCGCCATACGACACCCGCCGACTCGCGCGGCGCCTCCGAGCTCGCGGCGTTCGTCGAGCCGTATCTGGACGAGGAGGCGAGCGGGATCGTCGAGGCGGTCGCCATAGCCGCCGACGGCCTGGCGACCACCGCGCTCAATGTGGCCCTGGCCTGGGTCCGCGACCGCCCGGGCGTCACCGCCCCGATCGTCGGCGCGCGCAACGCCCAGCAGCTGAGGGCGGCGTTGTCGGCGGAGACCCTTAGTCTTCCGGACGAGATCTGCCAGGCGCTCGACGATGTGTCGGCGCCCGTGCACCGCTATCCCGATCAGGACTGGAGCACGCTGTGAGTACCGACCGCCTCGCCGGCGACGCCGCACCCGCGCCCGCGCCCGCGCCCGAGGAGGCCGACCCGAGTTCCCCGGAACCGACAGTGTCGGCGGAACCGGCGGAACCGGCGGAACCGGCGAATGCTGGGACCCGCGCGCCGGGTGACCCGGGCAACCCCGCGGGGGCGGCCACGGCCGCCAGACCCGCTGGACGAGGCGGGGCCGACGAGGCGGAGGCTGCCGCCGGGCAGGGCGGGCCCGGCCCGAGGGCGGGCAAGGGGGACACCGGGGCAGGCGATGACGCGGGCCCGGGTGCGGGAGATGGCGCTTCCGCACCCGCCGGAGAGGACGAGTCCGGCGGCGCCGGGGCGAGCTCCGACGCGGAGGGCTGCGCGCGGGAGGGGGCGGCCGCTCTCGCGGTGGCTGC
>NZ_JBHYVB010000216.1:2239-18237 GCF_042750115.1 Streptomyces sp. NPDC059455 | reverse complement strand
GGAATCTGCGGGAGCGGGTGCGGTTCGCCGATGCCGTCGAGGCGCTGCTGGCCGATGGGCATCGGGTGTTCATCGAGGCCAGCACCCACCCCGTGTTGATCCTCGGTCTGCAGGAGACCTTCGAGCAGGCGGGTGTGGACGCGGTCGCCGTACCGACCCTGCGTCGCGATCACGGTGGCCAGGCCCAGCTCCTCCACTCCCTCGGCCAGGCGTTCATCGCCGGGGTCGAGGTCGACTGGAAGACGGCGTTCCCGGCCGACCCCACCCCGCGTACCGTGGACCTGCCCACGTACGCCTTCCAGCACCAGCGCTATTGGCTCGACGGCCTCAGTGGCCGGGGCGCCGACCCCACCGACCTCGGACTGGTCGCCGCGGGCCATCCGCTGCTGAGCGCCGCCGTGGAGCTTGCCGATGGCCAGGGCCATCTGCTGACTGGACGGCTCTCGGCGCAGTCCCATGGCTGGCTCGCCGACCATGTGGTGGCGGGCGCGGCCCTGGTGCCCGGAACGGCCATGGTCGAGTGGGCGCTGCGGGCCGCCGACGAGGTCGGCTGCGGTGGGGTGGAGGAGCTGGCGCTCCAGGTACCGCTCGTGCTGCCGCCCAGCGGCGGGGTGCGCCTGCAAGTTGTCGTCGGCGGGCCGGGCGCCGATGGCCGACGCGATGTGCGGATGTACTCGCGCCCCGACGACGGCGCCGACACGACGGCCGGGTGGGTGTGCCATGCGGAGGGCGTGCTGAGCCCACCTCCCGACGGCTCCACGCCAGTGGAGGAGTTGGGCGGGGCATGGCCACCGGCCGGTGCGAAGCCGATCGACCCCATGGACTTCTACGAGCACATCGCCGCGTCGGGGTACGCGTACGGTCCCGCCTTCCAGGGGCTGCGCGCCGTGTGGCGGGACGGTGCGGACCTGCTGGCCGAGGTGTCGCTGCCCGAGGCCGCGGGGGAGCGGACGGGATTCGGCATCCACCCGGCGCTGCTCGACGCCGCCCTGCACCCCGTTCTGCTGACCGATGGTTCACCGAGCGACGCCGAGTCGGCCGATGGCCGGGTGTGGCTGCCGTTCACCTGGAACGACGTGTCGCTGTGGGCGGCCGGGGCGAGCACGGTACGGGTGCGGATCTCTCCGTACCAGCCGAGCGCGGAGCGGGAGCGAACGCTGCGGGTGACCGTGGCGGACGCCCTTGGCGGCCCGGTGCTGAGCGCCGACGCGGTGGTGCTGCGGTCCGCCGACGCCGATCAGCTCCGTACGTCCCAACGACCGGGCGCGGATGGGCTGTTCGTCATGGACTGGGCTCCCCTGCCGGTTTCCGCACCGCCCAATGGCGACCGGCGGTCCGCGGATCACCCGGCCGATGACACCGACTGGGTGATTCTGGGGCCCGAGGACAGGGCTCCGGTCGGGTCCGCCGCCGTATGCCATCCGGATCCGCAGGCGTTGATCAGCGCGCTCGACGCGGGCGCCCCCGCCCCCGCCGTCGTGCTGGCACTCGAACCCGCCGAGGCGGTCCATGCCCGGGATGACGGGATGGCGGCCGACGGGCTGACCTCGGCGGAACGGGTCCTGGAGCTGTTGCAGAGCTGGCTGGCCGAGCCGCGCCTGGTCGAGGCCCGGTTGGTGGTGGCGACACGTGGCGCCATCGCGACCGGCGACCCGGTTGGCGTTGACCCCGCGGCCGAGGGCGTGGATGTGGCGGGCGCCGCGATTTGGGGCCTGGTGCGCAGCGCGCAGGCCGAGAACCCGGGTCGTTTCCTGCTGCTCGATCTCGACCCTCACGCCGTGGTGTCCGCCGGCCTCGTGACCGAAGCGGTGGCGCGCGCCATCGAGATGGACGAGTCGCAGCTGGCCCTGCGTGCGGGGCGGGCGCTGCTGCCCCGGCTGGTGCGCGCCGCGCCGAGCGCGGGCCTGGCGGCCCCGGCGGGGCAGTCCGCGTGGCGGCTCGGGCTCGACGGCGCCGGGACTGTGGACAGCGTACGGCCGGTGGCGTGCCCGGAGGCGCTGGAGCCCCTGCGGCAGGGCCAGGTGCGCATCGACGTCCACGCGGCGGGCGTCAACTTCCGCGATGCGCTGATGGTGTTGGGGATGTACCCCGGGGACGCGGTGTTCGGTGGCAGCGAGGGCGCCGGTGTGGTGCGGGAGGTCGGCCCCGGAGTGACCGGCCTCGCCGTGGGCGACCGGGTGATGGGCCTGTTCGAGGGCGCGTTCGGCCCGCTGGCCGTGGCGGACGCCCGTACGGTCGTGCCCATCCCCGAAGGCTGGACCTTCCGGCAGGCGGCCGCGGCCCCCGTCGTGTTCCTCACCGCCTGGTACGGGCTCGTGGAGCTGGGCGGGCTCCAGGCGGGCGAACGCGTCCTGATCCATGCGGCGACCGGTGGTGTGGGAACGGCCGCGGTGCGGATCGCCCGGCATCTCGGCGCGGAGGTCTACGCGACGGCGAGCCCGGCGAAGCACGGGGTGCTGGAGGAGATGGGCGTCGACCAAGCCCACCGGGCGTCGTCGCGCGACCTGGACTTCGAGGAGGCGCTCCGTGAGGCCACCGGTGGCCGGGGCGTCGATGTGGTGCTCAACAGCCTCGCCGGTGAGTTCGTGGACGCCTCGCTCCGTCTCCTCCACGAGGGCGGCCGATTGCTGGAGATGGGCAAGACCGACATCCGCGACCCGGAGCTGATCGCGGCCGAGCACCCCGGCGTCCGCTACCACGCGTACGACCTGATCGCCGACGCCGGTCCGGACCGTATCGGCGAAATGCTGCGCGAGCTGGGCGAGTTGTTCGCCTCCGGTGTGCTGGAGCCGCCTCCGGTACGGGCATGGCCGCTCGGCCGGGCGCGTGAGGCGTTGCGGTGTATCGGCCAGGCCAAGCACACCGGCAAGCTGGTCCTGGACGTCCCCGCCCCGGTGGATACGGACGGCACCGTGCTCATCACCGGTGGCACCGGGACCATCGGCGCACGCGTCGCCGAGCACCTCGTCCGTACCTGGAACATCCGCCATCTGCTGCTGGTGAGCCGCAGCGGCCCCGACGCACCAGGGGCGCAGGAGCTGGTGGCCCAGCTCGCCGACCTGGGCGCCGACGTGCGCATCGCCACCTGCGACATCGGCGACGCCGCCCAGGTGGCCGAGGCCCTCGCGGGCATCGACCCGGACCACCCGCTGACCGGTGTCGTACACGCGGCGGGGGCGCTGGACGACGCGATGCTTCCCTCGCAGGATCCGAAACGGCTGGCGCGGGCCTGGGCGGCGAAGGCCGCGGCGGCGGCCCATCTGCACACCGCCACCGCGCATCTGCGGCTCGGCATGTTCGTGCTGTTCTCCTCCTTCGCCTCCGACCTGGGCACTCCCGGCCAGGCCAACTACGCCGCCGCCAACGCCTTTTGCGACGCCCTGGCCACTCGCCGGCGGGCGGCCGGGCTTCCCGGGCTGTCGGTGGCATGGGGACTCTGGGCGGCCACCAGCGGTCTCACCGCGCGGCTGGCCGACGCCGATCTGGCCCGGATCGGCCGTCTGGGCATCAAGGCCAACAGCACCGAGGAGGGGCTGGCGCTGCTGGACGCGGCCTGCCACCACGGCCATCCGCATCTGCTGGCGCTCCACCTGGACACCGGCTCCCTCGCCGCTCAGGTCCCGGGCACCCTTCCCAGCCCCCTGCGGGCCCTCGCCACCGTCGGTGGCAGCGGACGGGCCCGGCCCACGGCGGCCGCCGGCGGACAGAACACCGACTGGGCGGGCCGGCTCAGGGGGCTGCCACCCACCGAACAGCACCGGCTGCTGCTCAACCTGGTGCGCACCCAGGCGGCCACGGTCCTCGGCCACGCCGATCCGGGTGTGGTGCAGCCGGACGCGTCGTTCAAGGACCTCGGCTTCGACTCGCTGACCGCCGTGGAGCTGCGCAACCGGCTGGCCGCGGCCACCGGACTGCGGCTGCCCGCGGCCCTCGTCTTCGACCACCCGGAGGCGGCGGTGCTGGCCGAGCATCTGCGCCGGGAGCTCTCGCCGGACGGTGAGCCGGGCGCCCAGGGCCCAGAGGTAGCCCAGCCCCACCCCGTCCTCAACGAGCTGGTCAGGCTGGAGAACAGTCTGTCGGCTGCCGTCGTCGAGGACATGGACTCCGGCGCGGTCACCGCCCGGCTGGAGACCTTGCTGTCCAAGTGGAAGGCGATGTGCTCGTCGGCGCGGCCGGACGACGGCGATGCCGTGGAGCGGTTGCAGGTGGCGACCGCCGATCAGGTTCTGGAATTCATCGACACCGAACTTGGCCTGTCATGAACAACGTGGCGCGCCCTTCGCTGAAGGCCGGGTGATCCTCCGTGACGCACGCTAATGAAGAGAAGCTGGTCGACTATCTGAGGCGAGTGGCAGGCGATCTGCACGAAACGCGTCAGCGGCTGCGCGAGCTGGAGGACCGCTCCCAGGAGCCGGTGGCCGTGGTCGGCATGGCATGCCGCTACCCCGGCGGCGCCGACTCGCCCGAGGCGCTGTGGCGGCTCCTGGCCTCCGGCGCGCATGCGATGGGGGAGTTCCCCGACGACCGCGGCTGGGACCTGGAAGGGCTGTTCCACCCGGACCCGGACCACCCCGGCACCAGCCATGCCCGCGAGGGCGGTTTCCTCTACGACGCCGACCGCTTCGACCCCGAGTTCTTCGGGATCAGCCGGCGCGAGGCGCTGGTCATCGACCCGCAGCAGCGGCTGCTGCTGGAGGTGTCCTGGGAGCTCCTCGAACGTGCCGGAATCGACCCGGTCTCGCTGAAGGGCACCTCGACGGGCGTGTACGCCGGGACCGCGCTGCCCGGCTTCGGCACCCCGCACATCGAGAAGAACGCCGAGGGCTATCTGGTGACGGGCAACGCGCCCAGTGTGCTCTCCGGCCGGGTGGCGTACACCCTCGGCCTGGAGGGGCCGGCCGTCACGGTGGACACGGCGTGCTCGTCCTCGCTGGTGTCGATGCACCTGGCCTGCCAGGCGCTGCGGCAGGGCGAGTGCGCCCTGGCCCTGGCGGGCGGGGTGACGGTGATGGCCATCCCGAACGTCTTCACCGAGTTCTCGCGGCAGCGCGGGCTGGCTCCCGACGGCCGGTGCAAGGCGTTCTCCGCCGGCGCAGACGGCACGGCCTTCTCCGAGGGCGTGGGCCTGGTGCTGCTGGAGCGGCTGTCCGACGCGCGGCGCCACGGCCATCGGGTGCTGGCGGTGATCCGGGGCTCGGCCGTCAACCAGGACGGCGCCTCCAACGGCCTGACCGCGCCCAACGGACCCTCCCAACAGCGCGTCATCCTCCAGGCGTTGGCGAACGCACGGCTGTCCCCGGCCGAGGTGGACGCGGTGGAGGCACATGGCACCGGAACCCGCCTCGGCGACCCCATCGAAGCCCATGCGCTGCTCGCCACCTACGGACGGGACCGGACCGAGGACCGGCCGCTCTGGCTGGGGTCGGTCAAGTCCAACATCGGACACACCCAGGGCGCCGCGGGCGTGGCCGGTGTCATCAAGATGATCATGGCGATGCGGCATGAGACGCTGCCCGCCACCTTGAACGTCGAGCAGCCCACGCCCCACGTGGCATGGGACACCGGCGCCGTACGCCTGCTCACCGAAGCCGTCGGGTGGCCGCGTGGCGAACGGCCCCGTCGGGCCGCGGTGTCCTCCTTCGGCATCTCCGGGACCAACGCCCATCTGCTGCTCGAACAGCCCCCCGCCGATGAGCCCCTCACATCAGACGGGACCCCTGGGCCCACCGCCGCGGACCCGGCGACGCCGGACCGCCGCATGGTGCCCTGGGTGGTGTCCGCCCGTACCGGCCAGGCGTTAAGGGACCAGGCCGAGGCGCTCGCCGCCCACCTCACCGCCCACCCCGGGCTGCCCGTGGCCGATGTGGGCTGGTCGCTGGCCCGGACCCGCTCGGCCTTCGAACACCGGGCCGTGGCCATCGGCGAGGACCGCGACGAACTGCTGGCCGCCGTGCGGGCGCTGGCCGATGACGAGAGCCACCCCGGGCTGATCCGGGCCACGGCGGCGAGCCGCTCCGGCGGCACCGCCTTCATGTTCACCGGTCAGGGCAGCCAGCGGCCCGGTATGGGCCGTGAGCTGTACCGGACCTTCGAGGTGTTCGCCGCCACCCTGGACGAGGTCTGCGCCCATCTCGATCCGCTGCCCGCCCGGCCGCTCCGCGAGATCCTCTTCGCGGCGGAGGACACCGACCAGGCGCGGGCCCTGCACGGCACCGGTGTGACCCAGGCGGCCCTCTTCGCCCTGGAGACGGCGCTCTTCCGGCTCGTCGAGTCGTTCGGCATCACCCCCTCGTTCCTGACCGGACACTCCGTCGGCGAACTGGTGGCCGCGCATGTGGCGGGCGTGCTGTCCCTGCCGGACGCCTGCGAACTGGTGGCCGCTCGCGGCCGGCTGATGCAGGCGCTGCCCTCCGGTGGCGCCATGGCCGCCGTCGAAGCCACCGAGGAGCAGGTCCTCCCGCTGCTCGCGGGCCATGAGGACCGCGTGGCGCTCGCCGCGGTCAACGGCCCCACCTCGGTGGTCGTGTCCGGAGCCGCCGAAACCGTCGACGAGATCGCCCGCACCCTGAAGGAGCGGGGGCACCGCACCAAGCGGCTCCGGGTCAGCCACGCCTTCCACTCGCCCCTCCTGGCCCCCATGCTCGACGACTTCCGCGACGTGGCGCGACGGCTCACCTACCACGCACCGCGCATCCCGGTGATCTCCAACGTCACCGGCCGGCAGGCCGACCCCGAGCAGCTCCGCGACCCCGAGTACTGGGTGCGCCACGTCAGCGAGCCCGTACGGTTCCACGACGGGCTGCGCACCCTGCACGGCGAAGGCGTGACGCGCTACCTCGAACTCGGCCCGGACGCCGTCCTCACCACCATGGCCCAGGACGCCCTGGCCGCCGACACCTCCGACACCCCAGACGCCGCGCCCGTGTTCGCCACCGCCCTGCGCCCGGGCCGCGACGAGCCCCGTACGCTGCTGACCGCGCTCGCCCTGACGCACATCGACGGCGGCACGGTCGACTTCGCCGCGGCCCTCCCCGAGGACGCGGGCCATGTCGACCTGCCCACCTACCGGTTCCAGCGGCAGCGGTACTGGCGGCCCGTCCCGAACGCCACCGCCGACGTACGCGCCGTCGGCCTCGGCGCCACCGGGCATCCCCTGCTCCAGGCCGCTGTGGAAACGCCCGACGGCGGGCTGCTGCTCACCGGACGGCTGTCCGCGCACACCCACGCCTGGCTCGCCGACCACACCATCGCGGACAGCGTCCCCCTGCCCGGTACGGCCCTGCTGGAGCTGGGCTTCCTCGCCGCCGCGCGCACCGGCTGCGACCTGGTCGACGACCTCACCCTGGAGACACCGCTGATCCTGCCCGCCTCCGGCGCGGTCCGGATCCAGCTCGCCGTCACCCCGCCCGACGAGACCGGACGACGGACGGTCACCATCGCCTCGCGCCCCGCCGACGAGGGCGGCGACGCCCTGGACGCCCCGGCCGCCTGGCGCCACCACGCCACCGGCCTCCTCTCCGACGTGGCCCCGCCATCGCCCGACGACGAGCCACCGGCCACGGCCTGGCCACCCGCCGGGGCCGTCCCGGTGGACGTGGCGGACCTGTACGAGCGCCTGGCCGCACAGGGGTACGCCTACGGGCCCGCCTTCCGGGGTCTGCACTCCGCATGGCGGCTCGGCGAGGAGATGTTCGCCGAGGTACGTCTGGCCCCTGAACAGCGCGGCGAGGCCGACGGCTACGGACTGCACCCCGCCCTGCTCGACAGCGCCCTGCACCCGGTGGAGGAGCTCTTCGGCCGCTTCGCAGGCTCGGGCCGCTTCGGCGGCGACCACGCGCCGGACGGCGCCGAGGGGACCGTACGGCTGCCGTTCTCCTTCGGCGGGGTGCGCCTCTTCGCCACCGGCGCCACCCGGCTGCGCGTACGCATCACCCCCACCGCCCCGGACACCATCACCCTGAGGCTGACCGACGACCACGGCGCGCCGGTGGCCACCATCGACGCCCTCGGGCTGCGGGAGATCTCCGCCGACCGCTGGCGCTCCGCCCGCGCCGCCACGGACGACGCCCCGCTGTACCGCCTGGACTGGCAGCCGTATCCGGTCTCCGCCGACACCGCCCCACCCTCGGCGAGTTGGGCGATCGTCGGATCCCAGGACCCGGACCCGGCACTCCCGGCACACCCGGACCTGGCCGCCCTGCGGGCCGCCCTCGACGGTGGACAGGCCGCCCCCGACATCGTCGTCCTCGAATGCCCCGGCGCGCCGGACACCTCATCAGACCCGGACGAGACACCCGCCCGCGTACGCGCGGCGGTCCATCACGTCCTCGACGCGCTGCGCACGTGGCTGACGGACGAGCGGTTCAGCGGGGCCCGGCTGGTCATCGCCACCCGTGGCGCCGTCGCCACCGGCCCCGGGGACGGGCCCGCCGACCTGGCCACCGCGCCCGTATGGGGCCTGGTCCGCGCCGCCCAGGCCGAACACCCCGAGCGCATCCTGCTGCTCGACCTGGACGGCGACCCCGCGTCGCGCGATGCCCTGCGCACCGTCCTTCCGGCCGCCGTCGCCGCCGCCGAATCCGAGGTGGCGGTGCGGGCGGGAACGGCCCATGTGCCCCGTCTGGTCACCGTTCACCCTGACCAAGACACCCCGCCCCGCTTCCTCGACCCGGACGGCACCGCGCTGATCACCGGTGGCACCGGAGCGCTCGGCCGGCTGGTCGCCCGCCATCTGGTCGCCGCACACGGCGCCCGCCATCTGCTGCTGGTCAGCCGGCGCGGTGGCATCACGGAGGACATCGACGCGTTCGCGGACGAACTGACCGCGCTGGGCGCGGCGGACGTACGCGTCACCGCGTGTGACGCCGCCGACCCCGAGGCGCTGACCGCACTGCTCGCCACGCTCCCCGAAGCCCATCCGCTGACGGCCGTCATCCACGCCGCGGGGGTGCTCGACGACGGTGTGGTCACCGCCATGACCCCCGAGCAACTCGACACCGTGCTCGCCCCGAAGCTGGACGCCGCATGGCATCTGCACCGGCTGACCCGGGACATGGATCCGGCCGCGTTCGTGATGTTCTCCTCCGCCGCCTCCATCATGGGCAACGGCGGCCAGGCCAACTACGCCGCGGCCAACATGTTCCTCAACGCCCTCGCCGAACACCGCCGCGCCGAGGGGCGGACGGCCCACACGCTGGCCTGGGGGCTGCTGGCGTCCGCCGGTGGCATGACCGGCCACCTGGACGACGCGGACCTCGCCCGGATGGCCCGCTCGGGTATCGCCTCCGTCTCCAACGAGCAGGCGCTGGCGCTGCTCGACGCGGCGCTCACCACCGACCACCCCACACTCGTCCCCGCGCGTTTCGACCTCGCGGCGCTGCGCACCCGGGCCGCCGCCGGGCCACTTCCGCCCGTGCTGCGGCGGCTGGTGCACGTCCCCACGCGGGCCGCGCGGAACACCGGATCGGGCTCCTTGTCCGGACGGCTCGCCGGACTGTCCACCGAGGAGCAGGACCGGCTCATCGGAGAGCTGGTCCGCGACCAGGTGGCCACCGTGCTCGCCCATCCCGCACCGGACGCCATCGACCTGGGCAGGGCCTTCCAGGACCTCGGCTTCGACTCGCTCACGGCACTCGACCTGCGCAACCGGCTCAACGCCGCCACCGGCACCCGGATCCCGGCCACCGTCATCTTCGACTATCCGACCCCCGACGCCCTGGTGCGCTTCCTGCGGGAGCGACTGGTCGGCGCACCGGCCGGGACACCGCTTCCGACGCCGCCGGCCGTCGTGGCCACCGACGACGACCCGATCGCCATCGTCGGCATGGCCTGCCGCTATCCGGGCGGCGTGGGCTCCCCCGAGGAGCTGTGGCGGCTGGTGGCCGAGGGCGTGGACGCGATCGGGGAGTTCCCCGCGGACCGCGGCTGGGACCTCGGGGGCCTCTTCGACCCCGACCCGGACCACACCGGTACCAGCTACGCCCGCGAGGGCGGATTCCTCTACGAGGCGCCGCGGTTCGACGCCGAGTTCTTCGGGATCTCCCCCCGCGAGGCGCTGGCCACCGACCCCCAGCAGCGGCTGCTGCTGGAGACGGCGTGGCAGGCGTTCGAGAGCGCGGGCATCGACCCGGTGAGCCTGCGCGGCAGCCGCAGCGCGGTGATCACCGGGGTGATGTACGACGACTACGGCAGCCGCTTCCTGGGCCGCACCCCGGAGGGCGTCGAGGGCCGGCTGATGACCGGCAGCACACCGAGCATCGCCTCCGGCCGGGTGGCGTTCACCTTCGGCCTGGAGGGGCCCGCGGTGACGGTGGACACGGCGTGTTCGTCGTCGTTGGTGGCGATGCATCTCGCGGCGCAGGCCCTGCGGCAGGGCGAGTGCACCCTGGCCCTGGCCGGTGGTGTCACGGTGATGGCGACACCGAACACCTTCGTGGAGTTCTCGCGGCAGCGCGGACTGGCCCCGGACGGCCGCTGCAAGCCGTTCGCCGCGGCGGCCGATGGCACGGGCTGGGGCGAGGGCATCGGGCTGCTCGTCCTGGAGCGGCTGTCGGACGCGCGCCGCAACGGCCGTGAGGCGCTGGCGGTGATCCGTGGGTCGGCGGTCAACCAGGACGGCGCGTCCAACGGTCTGACCGCGCCGAACGGGCCCTCCCAGCAGCGGGTGATCCGCCAGGCACTGGCCACGGCACGGCTCTCCCCGGCGGACATCGACGTGGTCGAGGCCCACGGCACGGGCACCACACTCGGCGATCCCATCGAGGCGCAGGCGCTGCTGGCCACGTACGGGCAGGAGCGGCCGGAGGGCCGTCCGCTGTGGCTCGGCTCCATCAAGTCGAACATCGGCCATACGCAGGCCGCCGCGGGCGTGGCGGGTGTGATCAAGATGGTGCTGGCGATGCGCCATGGCCTGCTGCCCGCCTCGCTGCACGTCGACGAGCCCAGCCCGCATGTGGAGTGGGACGACGACGGAGTGCGGCTGCTGGCCGAGGCGGTCGAGTGGCCGACGGACGAGCGCCCGCGCCGGGCCGGTGTGTCGTCCTTCGGCATCAGCGGCACCAACGCCCATGTGATCCTGGAGCAGGCCGACTGGGCCGACCAGGCCGACCAGGCCGAACGCACCGTGCCCGAGCCCGAGTCCGGTGGCCCCCGGGTGGTGCCCTGGGTGCTGTCCGCCCGGGGCGCGGGCGCGCTGCGGGACCAGGCGCGGGCGCTGGCCGCGCGGCTGGCCACCGGCCCCTCGGCCGCGCCCGTCGAGGTGGGCTGGTCCCTCATCCGCTCCCGTACCCTGTTCGACCACCGCGCCGTGGTAGTCGGCGAGAGCCGCGCCGAACTGATGGCGGCCGTCGAGGCGCTGGCGGCCGACGAGACACACCCGGGCGTGGTGCACACGGGCACGGCCGCCACCATGGGCGGCGCGGGGCCGGTTCTGGTCTTCCCTGGCCAGGGCTCCCAGTGGATCGGGATGGGCGCCGGACTGCTGGACGCCTCACCGGTGTTCGCCGCCCGGGTGGCCGAGTGCGAACGAGCGCTCGCGCCCCACGTCGACTGGTCGCTCACCGATGTGCTGCGCGGCGTGGACGGCGCGGGCGATCTGAGCCGGGTGGACGTGGTGCAGCCGGTGCTCTGGGCGGTGATGGTGTCCCTGGCCGCCGTATGGGCGGGCCATGGCGTGCGGCCCGCCGCCGTCGTGGGCCACAGCCAGGGCGAGATCGCCGCCGCCTGCGTGGCCGGGGCGCTGACCTTGGAGGACGGCGCCCGGATCGTGGCCCTGCGCAGCCGGGCACTGCGCCAACTGGCCGGTGGCGGGGCCATGGCCTCCCTCGGAGTGGGCCAGAAACAGGCCACGGATCTGCTGTCCGGGCTCGGCGACCGCGCCACCGACGTGGTCGTGGCCGCCGTGAACGGCCCCGCCTCCACGGTGGTGTCCGGCCCGCCGGAGCAGGTGGCCGCGGCCGTGGCGGCCTGCCGTGACACCGGAGAACGGGCCAGGATGATCGAGGTGGACTACGCCTCGCACAGCCCCCAGGTCGATGAGATCGCCGCTGAACTCACCCAGCTGCTCAGGGGAGTTGAGCCGGTCGAGGCGCCCGCGTCCGGGGTGGTGTTCTACTCCACCGTGACCGGTGCCCGTGCCGACGGCTCCGTCCTGGACACGGGCTACTGGGTGCGGAACCTGCGGGAGCGGGTGCGGTTCGCAGAGGCGATCCAGGCGCTGCTGGCCGATGGCCACCGGGTGTTCATCGAGGCCAGCACCCACCCCGTCCTCACAGTGGGTATGCAGGAGAGCTTCGAGGAGGCGGGCTTCCCCGCCGCCACCGTCCCCACCCTGCGCCGCGACCACGGCGACCTCGCCCAGCTGATGCGGTCGCTGGCCCAGGCGTTCACCGCGGGGATCGACGTCGACTGGGCCACCGTGTTCCCCACCGACCCCGCGCCCCGCACCGTGCCGCTGCCCACCTACGCCTTCCAGCGCGCGCGCTACTGGCTCGAGGGCACCGCGGGCCGGGGCGGCGACCCCACCGACCTCGGCCTGGTCTCCGCGGACCACCCGCTGCTCGGCGCGGCCGTGGAACTCGCCGACGGCAGCACCCATCTGCTCACCGGACGGCTGACGGCCGGTGGCGGCGAGGGCTGGCTCGGCGAACACGTGGTGGCGGGCGCCCGGCTGGTCCCGGGCGCGGCCCAGGTCGAATGGGCGCTGCGGGCCGCCGACGAGGCGGGCTGCGGCACGGTGGAAGAACTCGCCCTGCAGATCCCGCTCGTCCTCCCCGACACCGGCGGGCTGCGCGTCCAGGTGGTGGTGGGCGAGGCCGCCGACGACGGACGCCGCGACGTACGGGTGTACTCCCGGCCCGACCGCGACACCGAAACCACCGCGGCCCCGGTCTGGGTGTGCCATGCGGTCGGCGTAGTCGGCCCCCACGGCGCATCGGCACCCCGGCCCTCCGGGGCGTGGCCCCCGCCGAGCGCGGAAGCGGTGGACACGGACGGCTTCTACGAGCGCGCCGAGGCGGCCGGATACGGATACGGGCCCGCGTTCCAGGGCGTCCACAAGCTCTGGCGCGACGGCGCGGATGTGCTCGCCGAGGTGGCGCTGCCCGAAGCCGCGGGCGACCAGGCCGGATTCGGCATCCACCCGGCGCTGTTGGACGCCGCGCTGCACCCGGCGTCCCTCCTCGACCGGACCGACCGGACCGACCCGACCGACCAGCCCGACCGGCCCGAGGAGCAGCACGACGACGGCCGGGTGTGGCTGCCGTTCGCCTGGAACGGCGTGTCCCTGTGGGCCGCCGGAGCGACCACCGTACGCGTCCGGCTGTCCCCACGTGAGCAGGGCGCGGACGGCGAGCGGGCGCTGCGGATCGCGATGGCCGACGCCGTGGGCGACCCGGTCCTGACGGTCGACTCGCTGGTGCTGCGCCCGGCTCGCGTGGATCAGCTGCGGACCGCCGGACGGGGCGCCGTGGACGGGCTGTTCACCCTGGACTGGATCCCGCTCTCCGAGCCGGCACCCGGCGCGGACACGGGCCTGCCCCAGCCGGTGGCCGGGGACGGCGGCTGGGTGGCGTTGGGCTCCGAGGGCCTGGACTGGGCCCCCTCGGGCGTGGTCCGCCATCCGGACCTGGAGTCGCTGGTCGCGGCGATCGACACCGGGACCCCCGTGCCCTCGGTGGCGCTGACCGCCGTACCGGCCTCGACGACGGCCGTGGACGTCGGGGCCGCGGAGGCCGATGCCCTGGCGGCCGTACGGCGGACCCTGGACCTGCTGCGGGGCTGGCTGGCCGAACCCCGGCTGGCCGAGAGCCGCTTGGCCGTGGTGACACACGGCGCGGTCGCGGCCGGTGGCCCGGTCGCGGAGGACCCCGGCTCCGGGGCGGTGGACACGGCCGGTGCCGCGGTGTGGGGGCTGCTGCGCAGCGCACAGGCGGAGAACCCGGAGCGGTTCATCCTGCTCGACCGCGATCCGCACGGCGCGCCCGACCCCGGTGAGATCGGCGCGGCGGTGCTGGACGGTGTGCTGAGGGCCGTCGCCCTGGACGAACCGCAGGTGGCGGTGGGCTTCGGCCGGGTGTGGGCACCCCGTCTGATGCGCGCGGGCGGCCCCGGCAGCGGAGGTCTGGTGGGCCCGGTGGCACAGCCCGCGTGGCGGCTCGCCGTGGAGGGCGCGTCCACCGTGGACAATGTGACGCCCGTGGCGTGCCCCGAGGCGCTGCAGCCACTGGGGCCGGGAGAGGTCCGGATCGCGGTGCACGCGGCGGGCATGAACTTCCGCGATGCGCTCATCGTCGTCGGAATGTATCCCGGAGGCGGGGTGTTCCGCGGCAGCGAGGGCGCCGGAGTGGTCGTGGACATCGGCCCGGAGGTGACCGGGCTCGCGGTGGGCGACCGGGTGATGGGCCTGTTCGAGGGCGCGTTCGGCCCGTGGGCGGTGGCGGACGCGCGCATGGTCGTGCCGGTCCCCGACGGCTGGAGCTTCCGTCAGGCGGCCGCCGTACCGGTGGTGTTCCTCACCGCCTGGTACGGGCTGGTGGACCTGGCCGGGCTGCGGAACGGCGAAACGGTGCTGATCCACGCCGCAACCGGTGGCGTCGGCATGGCGGCGGTGCAAATCGCCCGCCACCTGGGCGCCGAGGTCTACGCGACGGCGAGTCCCGGCAAGCACGGGGTGCTGGAGGGCATGGGCATCGACCAGGCGCATCGGGCCTCGTCGCGCGATCTGGACTTCGAGGAGGTGTTCCGCGAGGCCACGAGCGGACGTGGCGTCGATGTGGTGCTCAACAGCCTCGCCGGGCCGTTCGTCGACGCCTCCCTGCGACTGCTGGCCGACGGCGGACGGCTCTCCGAGATGGGCAAGACCGACATCCGCGACCCGGAACACCTCGCGGCCGTGCGTACGGGCATCCGCTATCGCGCCTTCGACCTGGTCCCCGACGCCGGGCCGGACCGTATCGGGGAGATGCTGAACGAGTTGAGCGAGCTGTTCGCCGCCGGAGTGCTGCGGCCCGCACCCGTACGGCCCTGGCCGCTCAGCCGGGCGCGGGACGCGCTACGGCAGCTGAGCCAGGCCAAGCACACCGGCAAGCTGGTGCTCGACGTACCCGCGGCGGTCGACCCGGACGGCACGGTCCTCATCACCGGTGGCACCGGCACCCTGGGCGCCTACATCGCCGAACACCTCGTCCGCGCCTGGGGGATCGGCCATCTGCTGCTGGTGAGCAGGCGGGGGCCGGACGCTCCGGGCGCCCACGACCTGGCCACCCGGCTGGAGGAGCTGGGCGCGCGGGTGCGCGTCACGGCAGCGGATGTCACCGACGCGTCGGCGGTGGCCGAGCTGGTGGCGGGGGTCGATCCCGCGCATCCGCTGACCGGAGTCATCCACGCCACCGGTGTGCTGGACGACGCGGTGGTCACCGCACAGACCCCCGAACGGCTGGCGCGGGTCTGGACGGCCAAGGCCACGGCCGCGGCCCATCTGCACACGGCGACAGCGCATCTGCGGCTCGGCATGTTCGTCCTCTTCTCCTCCGCCGCGGGCACACTCGGCAGCCCGGGACAGGCCAACTACGCCGCCGCCAACGCCTTTTGTGACGCGCTCGCCGCCCACCGCCGGGCTGCCGGGCTGCCGGGCGTCTCGATCGCCTGGGGCCTGTGGGCCGACGCAAGCGGCATGACCGGACACCTGGCCGAGGCGGATCTGGCCCGGATGTCCCGTACCGGGGTCGCGGCCCTGAGCACCCGGCACGGTCTGGCCCTGCTCGAAGCCGCCGTCCAGCACGGCGGTGCCCATCTGGTCGCCGCCCAGGTGGACCCCCGAACCCTCGCCGGACTGCCCGCCGACAACCTGCCCGCCACGCTGCGCGCCCTGGCCGCCACCGGCGGCGGTGGCGGCGGGGGGGGGGGGCCCCCGCGGGGCGCGGGCGGGTGGGGGCCCGGGGTCGGGGGGGGGGCGCGGCCGGGGGGGGGGCCGCGCCGACCGCGCACGCACGAGCCGCAGA
>NZ_JBHYVB010000216.1:0-2229 GCF_042750115.1 Streptomyces sp. NPDC059455 | reverse complement strand
GCGCGCGCGGGCGCCCGCGGCGCCGCGCCGGGGGGCGGGGGGGCGGGGGGCGCGCGCCCGGCGGCGGCCCGCCCCCCCCCCCCCCGACAGGTCGACTGGGGGGCCCGGCTCGCGGGCCTGTCCACGGCCGAACGACACCGACTCGTCCTCAACCTGGTCCGTGGCCACGCCGCCACGGTGCTCGGACACGCCGATGTGGACGCCGTGCAGGCAGAGGCCAGCTTCAAGGAGCTGGGCTTCGACTCGCTGACCGCCGTCGAACTGCGCAACCGGCTCGCCGCCGCCACCGGACTGCGCCTGCCCGCCGGAATGGTCTTCGACTATCCGGAAGCGGCCGTACTCGCCGACTACCTGCTGGAACGGCTGGCCCCCGGCGACGGGGCCACTCCGGGGCGGGACGCCGTCGACCCCGTCCTTGGCGAGCTGGCCAGGCTGGACACCACCCTGGCCACCCTCGACACCGACGACGAAGGCCGGCAGCGGATCGCCCAACGCCTGGGCGCCCTGCTGGCGAAGTGGAACGGCGGCGGGTCCGGCGACCCGGCCGGCGCGACCGACTTCGACGCCCTCGAAGCCGCCTCGGACGACGAGATGTTCGAGCTCATTGACCGTGAACTGCCCTGATGGAGGCGCGGAACTGATGTCGGGTACCGAAGAGAAGCTCCGCCAGTACCTCAAGAAGGTCACGGCCGATCTGGGGCAGACGCGTCGGCGGCTACGCGAGATGGAGGAGCGTTCCCAGGAGCCGGTGGCCATCGTCAGCATGGCCTGTCGGTTTCCCGGCGGAATCACCTCGCCCGAGGACCTGTGGCAGCTGGTCGCCTCGCGCGGGGACGCGATCGGGGAGTTTCCCACCGACCGCGGCTGGGACCTGTCCGGGCTGTTCCACCCGGACCCCGACCACTCCGGCACCAGCTATGTCCGCCACGGCGGATTCCTCGACCGGGCCGACGGCTTCGACGCCACCTTCTTCGGCATCAGCCCGCGCGAGGCCCTTGCGGCCGAACCCCAGCAGCGCCAACTGCTGGAAGTATCCTGGGAATTGCTCGAACGTGCCGGAATCGACCCCACCTCACTGAAGGGCACCTCTACCGGGGTCTACGCGGGCGCCGGAATCCTCGGCTTCGGCACCCCGCAGATCGAAAAGAGCGCGGAAGGATATCTGCTCACCGGAAACACCCTGAGCGTCGTCTCGGGTCGGGTGGCCTTCACCCTCGGGCTGGAGGGGCCCGCGGTGACGGTGGATACGGCGTGTTCGTCGTCGCTGGTCGCGATGCATCTGGCCTGCCAGGCACTGCGGCAGGGCGAGTGCACCCTGGCCCTGGCCGGTGGCGTGACCGTCATGACCACCCCGAACACCTTCGTCGAGTTCTCCCGGCAGCGCGGCCTCGCCCCCGACGGCCGCTGCAAGCCCTTCGCGGCCGCCGCGGACGGCACGGGCTTCTCGGAGGGCGTGGGACTCCTGCTGCTGGAACGGCTCTCCGACGCACAGCGCAACGGCCACCAGGTGCTGGCGGTGCTCCGTGGCTCGGCCATCAACCAGGACGGCGCGTCGAACGGGCTCACCGCGCCGAACGGTCCATCGCAGCAGCGGGTGATCCGCCAGGCGCTGGTCAACGCGCAGTTGTCGTCCGCCGAGGTAGATGCGGTGGAGGCGCATGGCACGGGCACCACGCTCGGCGACCCGATCGAGGCCGAGGCGCTGCTCGCCGCGTACGGCCAGGACCGGGCGGAGGACCGGCCGCTGTGGCTCGGCTCGCTGAAGTCCAACATCGGCCATACGCAGGGTGCGGCGGGTGTGGCCGGTGTCATCAAGATGGTGATGGCCCTCCGCCATCAACTGCTGCCCGCCACGCTGCACGTCGATGAGCCGACCCCGCACGCGGACTGGTCCGGCGGTGCGGTGCGGTTGCTCACGGACCCGGTGGAGTGGCCGAGGAACGAGCGGCCACGCCGGGCCGGGGTGTCCGCGTTCGGGATCAGCGGCACCAATGCGCATGTGATTGTGGAGCAGGCTCCTGAGGAGGAAGAACCGACCGAGCCGGTCTCCTCGGGCTCGGACATGGGCCCGGTTTCGTGGGTGGTGTCGGGTCGGAGTGTGGAGGCGTTGCGGGGGCAGGCTGCGGCGTTGGGCGAGTGGGTGGGGGGTGCGTCTGGGCTTTCGTTGGTCGACGTGGGGTGGTCGTTGGTTACGGCGCGGTCGGTGTTTGAGCATCGGGCGGTGGTGGT
>NZ_JBHYVB010000215.1:14514-18346 GCF_042750115.1 Streptomyces sp. NPDC059455 | reverse complement strand
CCTCAAACGCCGGAGGGGCTGGATTGTGACTGATCGCGGTCGGCACGCTGGCGCAGCGGCTCACCGGGCGGACGCCCGCGCGCATCCGGGTCGTCCAACCGGGGTCTGGGGCGGAGTCTCAGTTTCGGGAAGGAGTGGGGAGGGGAGCAGCCCGCCGCAGGCGTCACCGGGCCCCGCGACCGGGGCGACGGTCGGGCGAACTCCGGGGGCCGGGCCTCTCAGCCCGGCCTCCCCGGCGGCTGCATCGTCAGATGCCGTAGCGCTCCGCGGCCTCCTTGGGGGCCGTGGCGCGGACCGCGCCCTGGCGGGCGAGGCGGGACAGGGCGGCCACCACGATGGCCGGGGCGTCCACGCCGAAGTGGCGGCGGGCGGCCTCGCGGGTGTCGGAGAGGCCGAAGCCGTCCGTGCCCAGCGAGTACCAGTCCTGTTCGACCCACTGGCTGATCTGGTCGGGGACGGCACGCATCCAGTCGCTGACGGCGAGGACCGGGCCCGGTGCGCCTGCCAGGGCACGGGTGACGTACGGGACCCGGTCTTCGCCCTTGAGCTGCGCCGCGTCACAGGACAGGGCGTCGCGGCGCAGCTCGCTCCAGGAGGTGGCGGACCACACGTCGGCGGCCACGCCCCAGTCGTCGGCGAGGAGTTTCTGGGCCTCCAGCGTCCAGTGGACGGCGGTGCCGGAGGCGAGGAGCTGGATACGGGGGGAGTCCGCGGCCGGGGCCGTGGCCTCCTGGTAGCGGTACAGGCCCTTGAGGATGCCCTCCTCGACGCCTTCGCCCGAAGGCATCGCCGGTTGGACCTTGGGCTCGTTGTAGACCGTCAGGTAGTAGAAGACGTCCTCGGCCTCGGGGCCGTACATCCGCCGCAGACCCTCCCGAACGATCGCGCCCACCTCGTAGGCGAACGCCGGGTCGTAGGTGAGCGCCGCCGGGTTGGTGGAGGCGATCAGCGGGGAGTGGCCGTCGGCGTGCTGCAGGCCCTCGCCGGTCATCGTCGTACGGCCCGCCGTGGCGCCGATGAGGAAGCCGCGGCCGAGCTGGTCGGCCAGCGCCCACATCTGGTCGGCGGTGCGCTGCCAGCCGAACATCGAGTAGAAGATGTAGAAGGGGATCATCGGCTCGCCGTGGGTCGCGTACGACGTCGCGGCGGCGGTGAAGTCGGCCATCGAGCCGGCCTCGGTGATCCCCTCGTTGAGGATCTGACCGTTCGCGGCCTCCTTGTAGTACAGGAGCTGATCGCGGTCGACCGGGTCGTAGGTCTGGCCGAGCGGCGAGTAGATCCCGGCGGTGGGGAACAGCGACTCCATGCCGAAGGTCCGTGCCTCGTCCGGCACGATCGGCACCCAGCGCTTCCCGGTCTCCTTCTCCCGCATCAGGTCCTTGACCAGCCGGACGAAGGCCATGGTGGTGGCGATCTCCTGGCTGCCGGAGCCCTTGGCGAGCGCCTGGAACGGCTTCGCGGACGGCTCGGGCAGGGCCACCGGGTGGACCCGGCGGGCCGGGGCCGGGCCGCCGAGGGCCGCGCGGCGCTCCTGGAGGTAGCGCACCTCGGGGGAGTCGGGGCCGGGGTGGACGTACGGCACGAGGGCGTCGTCCAGCTTGCTGTCCGGGATGGGGAGTTCGAGGAGGTCCCGCATGGTGCGGAACTCCTTGCCCGTCAGCTTCTTCATCTGGTGGTTGGCGTTGCGCGACTCGAAGCCGGGGCCCAGCGTCCAGCCCTTGACGGTCTGGGCGAGGACGACGGTCGGGGCGCCCTTGTGCTCCACGGCCGCGCGGTACGCCGCGTACACCTTGCGGGGCTCATGGCCCGCGCGCGAGGTGTGGAAGCACTCGGTGAGCTTGGCGTCGGTGAGCCCCTGCGCCAGCCGGGCCAGCTCGGGGTCGGCGCCGAAGAAGTGCTCGCGGATGTAGGCCGCGTCGCGGGTCGCGTACGTCTGGAACTGGCCGTCCGGGACCTCGCGCAGCCGGCGGGCCAGCGCGTCCGAGGCGTCCAGCGCGAACAGCTCGTCCCAGGCGGAGCCCCACAGCGACTTGACCACGTTCCAGCCCGCCGCGCGGAACTGGGCCTCCAGCTCCTGCACGATCTTGAAGTTGGCCCGCACCGGGCCGTCGAGACGCTGGAGGTTGCAGTTGATGACGAAGGTGAGGTTGTCCAGGCCCTCGCGCCCGGCCAGGGCGAGCGCGGCCGTCGACTCCGGCTCGTCCATCTCGCCGTCGCCGAGGAAGGCCCATACGTGGGAGTTCGCGGTGTCCTTGATGCCGCGCGCCGCCAGATAGCGGTTGAAGCGGGCCTGGTAGATCGCGGAGATCGGGCCGAGCCCCATCGAGACGGTGGGGAACTCCCACAGCCACGGCAGCCGGCGCGGATGCGGATAGGACGGCAGACCGTTGCCACCCGCCTCGCGGCGGAAGTGGTCCAGGTGGTGCTCGGTCAGCCGCCCGTCGAGGAAGGCGCGGGCGTAGATGCCGGGGGAGGCGTGGCCCTGGATGTAGAGCTGGTCGCCGCTGCCTCCCCCAGTCTTCGACCGGGAGGTGCCCCCTGCCTCCTTGCCGCGGAAGAAGTGCTGGAAGCCCGTCTCGTAGAGCCAGGCGGCGGAGGCGAAGGTGGCGATGTGACCGCCGAGGCCGTCACGGCTGCCGCGGGTGACCATCGCCGCCGCGTTCCACCGGTTCCAGGCGGTGATGCGGCGCTCCATGGCCTCGTCGCCCGGGAACGCGGGCTCGGCGGCGGTCGGAATGGTGTTGAGGTAGTCCGACTCCAGCAGGGGCGGCAGCGCGAGCCCGGCGCTCTCGGCGCGCTCCAGGGTGCGGCGCATGAGGTACGAGGCGCGGTGCGACCCGGCCGCCCGGGTGACGGCGTCCAGGGAGGCGCCCCATTCGGCGGTCTCCTCGGGGTCACGGTCGGGGAGCTGGTCGAGCGCACTCGGCTGCGTGCGTGCGAGATCGGTCATGAAATAACCGTAAGACTGATCGATGATCGATCAAAGCTCTGTCGAGGAAAAAGTGCTCCGCAAGCCGAAATTGGCATTCCGTGCCGCGAAACTAGGCACGCGGTGCACAGCCGAGGACGTGTTCCTTGACCAGTTCGCCGACCCGCGGATCCCGCTGCTTGAAGGCGTCCACCACCGCCTGGTGCTCCTCGGCGTACGACTGCTGGACGGTGCCCAGCCAGCGGATCGACAGCGTCGTCCAGATCTCGATGCCCAGCGACTCCCAGGTGTGCAGCAGCACGCTGTTGCCCGAGGCCCGCACCAGCTCCCGGTGGAACGCCACGGTGTGCCGGACCTGCGCCTCCCCGTCGGCCGTACGGTCCGCCTCGTACAGCGCCCGCACCTCGGGCTCCAGGGCGGAGGTGTCCTCGGCCAGCACGGGCGCGGCCAGCTCCGCCGCCATCTGCTCGAGCCCGGCCCGTACCGGATAGATCTCCTCCAGATCGGCGGCGGTCAGATTCCGCACCCGGACGCCCTTGTTCGGCGCCGACTCGATCAGCCGCAGCGACTCCAGCTCCCGCAGCGCCTCCCGTACGGGCGTCTGGCTGACCTCCAGCTCGGTGGCGATCCGGCGCTCCACGATCCGCTCGCCCGGCTTCCAGCGGCCGCTGACGATGCCCTCCACGATGTGCTCGCGGATCTGCTCGCGCAGCGAGTGGACGACGGGCGCGGCCATGGGGGACTCCTTAGAACCAGCGGTGGACAGCTGCCATTATCCCGGCTGTGCGGTAATGAAAACCGGGGCCCCCCCCCCGAGGCCCCGGGGGGGGCGGGCGCGGGAAACCTCGGGGGGGGAGAGCCCCCCCGGCCCCCCCCCACCCCCCCCCGCCCCCCCCCGGCCCC
>NZ_JBHYVB010000215.1:0-14504 GCF_042750115.1 Streptomyces sp. NPDC059455 | reverse complement strand
GCGGGGCCCGCGCCACTTGTGGCGCGGGGGCGGAAAATACACCCCCCCCCGCCCGGGCGCCCGCGGGGGGGGGGCGCGGCAGGGAAACCGAGGTGCGGATCAGAGCCCGAGGTCCACCTCGAACTCGCCGGCCTCCAGGATCTCCTTGACGGCCGTCAGGTAGCGGGCCGCGTCGGCACCGTCCACCAGGCGGTGGTCGTAGGAGAGCGCCACGTACGTCATGTCGCGCACCGCGATGGTCTCGCCCAGCTCCGGGTGGTTGATGACCACCGGACGCTTGACGGTCGCGCCGATGCCCAGGATGGCGACCTGGTTCGGGGGCACGATGATCGTGTCGAACAGCGCACCGCGCGAGCCGGTGTTGCTGATCGTGAAGGTGGCGCCGGACACCTCGTCCGGGGTGATCTTGTTGGAGCGGACCTTGCCCGCCAGCTCCGCCGTCTTCTTGGACAGACCGGCGATGTTGAGGTCGCCGGCGTTCTTGATGACCGGGGTCATCAGGCCCTTCTCGGCGTCCACCGCGATACCGACGTTCTCCACGTCGAAGTACGTGATGGTGTTGTCGTCCTCGTTGATCCGGGCGTTGATGGCCGGGTGGGCCTTCAGCGCCTGGACGGCGGCCTTCACGAAGAACGGCATCGGCGAGAGCTTGACGCCCTCACGCTGGGCGAACGCCTCCTTGGCCCGGGCGCGCAGCCGCATGACCTTGGTGACGTCCACCTCGACCACGCTGGTCAGCTGGGCCTGGCTGTGCAGGGCCTTCATCATGTTGTCGCCGATGACCTTGCGCATCCGCGGCATCTTGATGGTCTGGCCGCGCAGCGGGGACACCTCCTGCGGGGCGGCCTTCGGCGCGGCGGCGGCCGGCGCCTGGGCCTTGGCGGCCTTGGCGGCCTCCGCGGCGGCGATGACGTCCTGCTTGCGGATGCGGCCGCCGACGCCGGTGCCCTTGACCGTGGACAGGGCCACGTTGTTCTCGGCGGCGAGCTTGCGCACCAGCGGGGTGACGTAGGCGCCCTCGGCCTCGGGGGCCGCGGGAGCCGGGATGGTGGCGGCCGGAGCCGGGGCGGGCGCCGGAGCGGCCGGGGCCGGCTCGGGGGCGACCGGCTCCGGGGTGACGGCCTGCGGCGCCGGGGCGCTCGGGGCCTGCGGGGCCGGGGCGGGCGCCGGGGCCTCCTGGACCGGCTCGGGAGCCGGGGCGGGGGCGGCCGGGGCCTTGGCGGGCGCGGCGGCCGGAGCGGCACCGGCGGCACCGATCACGGCCAGCTTGGCGCCGACCTCGGCGGTCTCGTCCTCGCCGACCAGGATCTCCAGCAGGGTGCCCGCGACCGGGGCCGGGATCTCGGTGTCGACCTTGTCGGTCGACACCTCGAGCAGGGGCTCGTCGGCCTCGACGCGCTCACCTTCGGCCTTGAGCCAGCGGGTGACGGTGCCCTCGGTCACGCTCTCGCCGAGCGCCGGCAGGGTTACGGAAACCGCCATGGTGTTCGGTTGCTCCTTAACGATCTTTGGATGGTTCGCGCTCGGGATGAGTCAGTCGTGGGAGTGCAGCGGCTTGCCGGCCAGGGCCAGGTGGGCCTCGCCGAGCGCCTCGTTCTGGGTCGGGTGGGCGTGGACGAGCTGCGCGACCTCGGCCGGCAGCGCCTCCCAGTTGTAGATCAGCTGAGCCTCGCCGACCTGCTCGCCCATCCGGTCACCGACCATGTGGACGCCGACGACGGCACCGTCCCGTACCTGCACGAGCTTGATCTCGCCCGCGGTCTTGAGGATCTTGCTCTTGCCGTTGCCCGCGAGGTTGTACTTCAGGGCGACGACCTTGTCCGCTCCGTACAGCTCCTTGGCCTTGGCCTCGGTGATGCCGACGGAGGCGACCTCGGGGTGGCAGTAGGTCACCCGCGGCACACCGTCGTAGTCGATCGGAACGGGGTTCTGGCCCGCCAGCCGCTCGGCCACCAGCATGCCCTCGGCGAAGCCGACGTGGGCCAGCTGGAGGGTGGGGACCAGGTCGCCGACGGCGGAGATGGTCGGCACGTTGGTCCGCATGTACTCGTCGACGAGGACATAGCCGCGGTCCATGTTGACCCCGGCCTCCTCGTAGCCGAGCCCCTGCGAGACCGGGCCGCGGCCGACGGCCACCAGCAGCAGCTCGGCCTCGAAGGTCTTGCCGTTCTCCAGCGAGACCTTGACGCCGTCGGCGGTGTACTCCACGCCCGAGAAGCGGGAGCCGAGGGAGAAGTTGATGCCGCGCTTGCGGAAGGCGCGCTCCAGCAGCTTGGAGCTGTTCTCGTCCTCGACCGGGACGAGGTGGGGAAGCGCCTCGACGATGGTGATATCGGCCCCGAAGGACTTCCACGCGGAGGCGAACTCGACGCCGATGACACCGCCGCCCAGCACGATCGCGGACTTCGGCACGCGGTCGAGCACCAGCGCGTGGTCGGAGGAGATGACGCGGTTGCCGTCGATCTCCAGGCCGGGCAGGGACTTCGGCACCGAACCGGTGGCCAGCAGGATGTGGCGGCCGGTGTAACGCTCGCCGTTCACATCGACGGAGGTCGGGGAGGACAGCCGGCCCTCACCCGTCACATAGGTGACCTTGCGGGAGGCGATGAGGCCCTGCAGACCCTTGTAGAGGCCCGAGACCACGCCGTCCTTGTACTTGTGCACACCCTCGATGTCGATGCCCTCGAAGGTGGTCTTCACACCGAATTCCGAGCCCTCGCGGGCCTGGTCGGCGAGCTCACCGGCGTGCAGCAGCGCCTTGGTGGGGATACAGCCACGGTGCAGACAGGTGCCGCCCAGCTTGTCCTTCTCGATCAGGGCGACGTCCAGACCCAGCTGCGCCGCGCGCAGGGCAGCGGCGTAACCGCCGCTACCGCCTCCGAGGATCACTAGGTCGAAAACGGTGCTGGCGTCGTTCGCCACGTCACGTCCTCCATGCATGGTGCGCCGGGGCCGGCCTTGGTCGGCCGGGCGGCGGCGTGTGTTCGGCCGCTTCTTACTTCGGCCCTGGTGTCGGTGGCCCTGTCCTGCCGGGACAACATCTTCGCACTTGTTGGGAGGGGGCGGGACGCGGGGCCGCTGTGTGAGAAATCTCCACACCCCAGTTCAGGGGTTACCGCTGCGTATCCGGAACGCGAAGCCCCGTCGATTTCGTTGAGGGCGAAATCGACGGGACTTTCGGCCTATGGCGGCGGCGTCTCATACGGTCGCGAAGTGTTGCCGCGACATGTCGCTGTGTCGCGGGGCCAGGGTCTCCTGGCCGGAGCTAGGGGGTCACCTGGCGTTCGCGGCCTCGGGGGCCTCGGGGCTTTGGGGCCTCAGGGCTTTGGGGCCTCGGCTCAGCCGAGGTCGCCGTCGGCGGTGCGCTCGGCCAGCCGCACCAGAGTGCGGACCGCGGCGCCCGTGCCGCCCTTGGGGGTGTAGCCGAACGGACCGGACTCGTTGAAGGCCGGACCCGCGATGTCCAGGTGGCCCCAGGTGATCCCGTCCGCCACGAACTCCTTCAGGAAGATGCCGGCCACCAGACCGCCACCCATGCGCTCGCCCATGTTCGCCAGATCGGCGACCGGCGAGTCGATGCCCTTGCGGAGGTGGTCGGGCAGCGGCATCGGCCAGGACGGCTCACCGACCTCGCCCGCGACCTCGTGGAGCGTGGTGCGGAACGCCTCGTCGTTCGTCATGATCCCGAACGTGCGGTTGCCCAGCGCGAGGACCATCGCACCGGTCAGCGTCGCCACGTCCACGATCGCGTCCGGCTTCTCCTCACCGGCGCGGGTGATCGCGTCGGCGAGCACCAGCCGGCCCTCGGCGTCGGTGTTCAGCACCTCGACGGTCTTGCCGCCGTACATCGACAGCACATCGCCGGGGCGGGTGGCCGAACCCGACGGCATGTTCTCGGCGAGCGCCAGCCAGCCGGTCAGATTGACCCGCAGGCCCAGCTTGGCGGCGGTGACGACCGCGGCGAACACGGCGGCGGCACCGCTCATGTCGCACTTCATCGTCTCGTTGTGACCGGCCGGCTTGAGGGAGATGCCGCCCGAGTCGTAGGTGATGCCCTTGCCCACCAGGGCGAGCGTCTTCTCGGCCTTGGGGTGGGTGTACGCGATCCGGACCAGCCGCGGCGGGGCCTCCGAGCCCTGGCCGACGCCGAGGATGCCGCCGTACCCGCCCTTCTTGAGCGCCTTCTCGTCCAGCACCTCGGTCTTGAGGCCGTGCTCCTTCGCGGCCGCGACCGCCTCGGCCGCGAAGACGGCCGGGTTGAGCAGGTTGGACGGGGTGTTGATCAGGTCACGGGCGCGGTTGACCTCCGCGACGAGGGCGGTGGCGCGCTCTACGGCCGCCTTGTACGCCTTGTCGCGCGGCTTGCCGCCGACGAGGGCGACCTCGGCGAGCGGCCCGTTGTTCTTCTTGTCCTTGTCCTTGGCGTTGCCGCCGTTGCCGTTGCTCTTGTCGTACGTGTACGCGCCGAGCAGCGCGCCCTCGGCCACGGCGGCGGCGTCGGCCGGGCCCTCGATCGGCAGCGCGAACGCGCCCTTCTTCGAACCGGTCAGCGCGCGGGCGGCCGCGCCCGCGGCCCGGCGCAGCGTCTCGGCGTCATAGCCGTCGCCCTTGGCCGGGACCTCGCCCAGCCCGACCGCCAGCACGACCGGGGCCTTGAGGCCGGACGCGGCGGGCAGTTTGGTCACCTCGCCCTCGGCGCCGGTCGCGCCGAGCGTCTCCAGAACGGCGGCCAGCTTCCCGCCGAACGCCTTGTCCACGGCCTCGGCGCCGACAGCGACGACGGGGCCCTTGGCCCCCTTCGCCACACCGACGACGACGGCGTCCGCGCGCAGTGCCGCGGCGGACGAGGTGCTGAGAGTCAGAGCAGTCACAGTGGTCGGGTCCCTCTTCCGGTAGTTCGTCGGCCGTCATGGATTGGTAGGCCGCGCCCCTCCGCATCGTATGCCTAGGCCCCATTTGGGCTCGGTTCTCCCCCGGCTACCGCCGGGAGGTGCCCGCGACCGGAAGTGCCAAGCACCGGGCGTGCCTTGGCACTCAGGGCTCAACAGGGGCGCGCCCTGGGGCTTACCCGCTACGGGTGACCGGGATAGCCTTCCGCGCGATGGACACCACGCCGGAGCCGCCGCAGCCGCAATCGCAGCCGTCCGCACGCCCGCCGGAGGCCGAGCCCGAACCCGAGCGGCCGGAGAGCTGCGAGCCCTCTGAGCCCTCCGAGCCTCCTGAGGGCGCGGAGCAGCAGCAGTCCGAGCGGCCGGAGCATCCGCCGCGGCCCGACTACGACCCGCCGCCCGCGCACGCTCCGCGTGCCCCCTGGAGCGACGGGGTCCGCTTCGCGTTCGGCACGCTCACGGTGCTGCCCGTACGGGGCACCCGGTGGGACCGGGAGGCGGCGCACGCGGGGATGCTGTGCGCTCCGCTGGCCGGGCTGGCCGTGGGGCTGTGCGCGGCCGCGGTGGGCGGGGTGTTGCTGTTCCTGGGCGGCGGTCCGCTGCTCGCGGCCGTGGCCACCGCCGCGATACCCGCCGTACTGACCCGCGGCCTCCACCTCGACGGGCTCGCCGACACCGCGGACGGGCTCGGCAGCGGCAAGCCCGCCGAGGACGCGCTGCGCATCATGAAGCGGTCGGACATCGGGCCGTTCGGCGTGATCACGCTGCTGTTCGTCCTGTTCGGGCAGGTGGCGGCCCTGGCCGAGCTCTACGGGGAGGACTGGGCGCACGGCGCGGTCGGGGCGGCCGTGGCCGGTGTCACCGCGCGCTGCGCCCTGACGCTCGCGGCCCGCGTGGGCGTTCCGGCGGCGCGCCCGGAGGGGCTGGGCGCGGCGGTCGCGGGCAGCGTGCCGTGGCGTTCCGCCGGTGTCGTGGCGGCGTTGACGGTGGTGGGCTGCGCGGCGGTGGCCGTTCCGTTCGGCCCGTACGCCGTTGTCGGTCACGCCTTCGCCGCACTGGCCGCTCTGGCGGCCGCCGAACTCCTCCTGCACCACTGCCACCGCCGTTTCGGCGGGGTGACCGGCGATGTCTTCGGCGCGCTGGCGGAAACGGCCGCCACGACCGCCCTGGTGGTCCTGACCTTCGGCTGAGAGGTGTCCGGCGGGTCGTGGCGCCTGCGGCGGGCCACGTGGCGGAGCCGCTATCGATGCCTCCCCCTCCCCGCCCCTTCCCGACACCTGACGATATGCGGCGCCGCCGCGTGGGGGGCTCCGCCTCAGACCCCGGGGTCCAAGGGTGAAGCCCCTGCCACGCGGCGGGCACCCCGTAGGGCCCGCCCTAAGCGGATCGGCGGAAGTCGGCTACGGTTCGGTGGCGCCCCGAAGGGGCGCGGGGAACTGCGCGACCAGCCACGACGGTGCCGCGGACGATCGACGGCAGGTCAGGGCACTTCCAGCGGAGCGCTTAGCCGTCGCGCTCCGGGAGTTCCGCGTGCAGGGCCGCGGCCGCCTGCACGAGCGGCAGGGCGAGGAGCGCGCCCGTGCCCTCGCCGACCGTGACGCCGTGGTCGAGCAGCGGGGTGAGGGCGATGCGGTCGAGGGCCTTCTCCTGGCCCGGTTCGCCGCTGGCCTGACCGGCCAGCCACCAGTCCGGGGCGCGGAACGCCACCCGCTGGGCGACCAGCGCGCAGGCCGCCGAGACGACGCCGTCGAGGATCACCGGGGTGCGCCGTACGGCGCTCTGCAGCAGGAAGCCGGTGATCGCGGCGAGGTCGGCACCGCCGACGGTGGCCAGCAGCTGGAGCTGATCGCCGAGCACGGGGCGGGCGCGGCGCAGCCCGTCGCGGATGGCGGCGCACTTGCGCATCCAGGCGAGGTCGTCGATGGCGGCCCCGCCGCGGCCGGTGACCACGGACGCGTCCGTACCGCACAGCGCGGCGATGAGCGTGGCCGCGGCAGTGGTGCCGCCGACGCTGAGGTCGCCGAGGACGAGAAGGTCCGTGCCGGAGTCGGCCTCCTCGTCGGCGATGGCCATCCCGGTGCGGAAGGCCCGCTCGGCCTCGTCCAGGGTGAGCGCGTCCTCGACGTCGATCCGGCCGGACCCGCGGCGTACCCGGTGGCGGGTGACGTCTTCGGGGAGGTCCTCGGGGTCGCAGTCCAGGGCCATATCGATGACCCGGACGGGCGTGCCGAGACGGGCGGCGAGGATGGCGGCCGGGCTCTCGCCGTCGAGCACGGCGCGGACCAGACGGTGGGCGCTCCCGGCGGGGCGGGCGGAGACGCCGAGTTCGGAGACGCCGTGGTCGCCCGCGAAGAGGACGACGCGGGGCTGCTCGATGGGCTTGACCGGCACCCGCTGCTGAGCGGCGGCCAGCCACTCGCCCAGTTCGTCCAGGCGCCCGAGCGCACCCGGCGGCAACGCGAGCCGCTCGCGGCGCTCCTCGGCGTCACGCCGGATGCCCCCGTCGGGGCGCTCGATCAGGTCGACGAAGTCATCGAGATTGAGAGCACTCACCTGGCGAACCCTACCGGGCGCTCCGGGAACCGGTACGGCGTCCGTCCGTTGAGCCCGGCGCGGGCCGCGTGCGGGCCCCGCGCGGGCACAGGCCGGAGCCCGCGTCGGCCTACTCGGCTCGGCTGCCCGCGCCGCCGTCTCGCGCCTTCGGCGCAATTGAGCGGCGAGGCAGGAGGGGGCGCGGGCAGCGTCGCCGGGCGCCGGGCCGGTGGGGCGCGGGGACCGTGGCGTCAGCCGCGCAGCGGCAAGGGCTGACCCGCCACCACCAACAGCACCTGCTCGCACTCCTCGGCGAACGCCGCGTTCAGACGGCCCAGTTCATCGCGGAAACGGCGCCCGGAGGCGGTCGCGGGGACGACGCCCGCGCCGACCTCGTTGCTCACCGCGACGACCGTACGGGTCGTGGCGCGGACCGCCGCGACGAGGGCGGAGACCCGTTCGTGGAGGGCGCGTTCGCCGCCGTGTGCCCACTTCTCGTCGTCCCAGGCGCTCACGGAGTCCATCGCGTCGGTGAGCCACAGCGCCAGGCAGTCGATGAGCAGCGGTGGGCCGTCCTCGGCGAGCAGCGGGGGCAGGTCGCAGGTCTCGGTGGTGCGCCAGGAGCCGGGGCGGCGGTCGCGGTGGGCGGCGACGCGGGCGGCCCACTCGGGGTCGTCCTCGCGGGTGCCGCCCGTCGCGACGTACAGGACGTCGGGGAACGCGGCCAGCCGCCGTTCCGCCTCGAGGGACTTGCCGGACCGGGCGCCGCCCAGCACCAGCGTGCGGCGCGGCAGGTCCGGCACCGCGTGGTACTCGCCGACGATCAGCGTCTGCCCGTCCGGCACCGCCCGCGCGCCCGCCGTGGCGAGGCGGCGGTGCAGCTCCCGGCCGGGCGGGGTGGCGTGGTCGAGATGGACCGCCAGCACGTCGGTGGTGGCGCCCACGGCGCCCGAGGAGCGCAGGGCGGCCAGCGCGTCGGGGCGGCCCGGAACGTCGAGCAGCACCATGTCGTACGGCTCGGCCGGGTCCGGGAGCCCGGCGGCGGCCGCGCCCGGCGGGAGGTACAGCAGCCGGGTGCTGTCGGGCCCGGTGACCTCGTAGCCGGTACCGGGGGAGTCCAGCGCGACCGCCCGCACCCGGTGGCCGCTGATCAGGGACAGCGTGCGGCCGTCCGGCACCCGCCCCGGCGCCGGCAGCCCGGCCGGGAACTCGACGGCCGGACCCGCGTGCGGATGGGAGAGCAGCACCTGGCGGACGCCCACCAGCGAGTACCCGGCCCGCGCGGCGGCGAAGGCGGCCCCCGGGGTGAGATCGATCAGCAGCGCGCCGTCGATCAGCAGCGAGGTGGCGGCCCGTGCCTCCTCGCCGACGGCGGCGGCACAGGCGGCGCAGGGGCAGCCGTGGCGCGGCAGCCCGTCGGGGGCCCCGGTGCCCAGAAGAGTGAGTTCCACGCCCCGATCGTCTCGCGTCCGTTCCCACGGGTCGCGCGGGGCCACCCCGTACGGAGTGATCAGTCACCTAGGCTGCGGGCAGACATCAGCTGTGGACCGCCGGGTATTACCTGTGGGCCGGCGGGATGGAGGAGGCTGGAATGGCGTGGACATGGCGGTTCGAGAAGTCCGACGGGGCGGAGACGAAGCCCGCGGTGCAGCCGGAGGAGTTCCCGACCCAGGGGGACGCGGAGTCGTGGATCGGTGAGGAGTGGCGGGAACTCCTCGAGGGAGGCGCGGAGCAGGTGACGCTCTTCGAGGACGGGAAGAAGATCTACGGCCCGATGAGCCTGCGCGCCGAATAAGCAAACCTGCCCGCCGAATGGGCAAAAGCGCGGGGTGGCGGTCCTGACCGCCACCCCATCCCGCGGCCCCGGATCAGCCGCGTACCCCGCACAGATGCAGCAGCGCCGCCACCGCCCGATAGGGATCCGTGCGGCCGGCCCGCTCCTCGGCCGTCAGCAGCCGCTCCCACTCCGGGGAGCCCGGCGGCTCCGCGTCGTCCGGGGCGAGGTCGGTGAAGACCCGCACGCCGTACCAGGCGCGCAGGGGCGCCCCGATCGCGGTGAGGGTCTCGGCAAGCTCCTCGCGCCGGTCGGCGCGCACCGCCAGCCCGATCCGGTTGGTGTACGAGGGGGAGTCGAAGGCGGCCAGCGCGGTGTCGAAATCCCCGGCCAGCCCCGGCCGCATCGCCAGCGCGTCACCGTTGCGCACCAGCAGCGAGAGCAGACCGCCGGGGGCCAGCACCCGGGCCAGCCCGGCGAGCAGCGGATCCGGTTCGGGCACGTACATCAGCACGCCGTGGCACAGCACCACATCGAAGGTGCCCGGCAGGAAGTGTGCCCCGGTCTCCCGGCCGTCGCCCTCGAGCAGCCGCACACGTCTTCGGATGCCCTCGGGCTCGTCGGCGAGCGCGGCGCGGGCCGCCTCCAGCATGGTGGCGTCGGACTCCAGCCCGGTGACCTCATGGCCCGCGCGGGCCAGCCGCAGCGCCTGGGTGCCCTGGCCGACGCCCACGTCGAGCATCCGCAGCCGCTGCCCCACCGGGAAGCGTGCGGTGATCTGCTCATCGAGCTGGTGGGCGACCAGCGCCTGCCGGACGGTGTTCCGCAGGCCCCCTAGGTGGCTCAGCCAGCCGGCCGCTCCGCCGGTGAAGCCGGAGGGTGGGCCGCTCAGGGCCGCTCTCCGCGCTTGACCTGCGGCTTGGGCAGCCGCAGTCGGCGCATCTGGAGGGTGCGCATCAGGGCGTACGCCACCGCGCCGCGGAGATTCTCGTCGGGGAAGCGCTTGCGCAGCTGCCGCTTGAGCTGGACCCCGAGGACGAGGGAGTTGACCACGATGAGGACGATGACCACCATCCACACCAGCAGCACATAGCTCTGCATGGCCCCGGCCCGGATCATGCTCAGGACCAGGATGACCACCGCGAGCGGCAGGAAGTACTCGGCGACGGAGAACCGCGAGTCCACGTAGTCACGGGCGAACCGCCGCACCGGACCCTTGTCGCGGGCCGGCAGATACCGCTCGTCACCCCCGGCCAGCGCCTGACGCTGCTTGGCCAGATCGGCTCGGCGGGCCTCGCGCGCACGCTTGGAGGCGTCCTTGCGGTTGGCCGGCGTCTTCGCCAGGCTGCGGCGCTGCGTCTGGGCCTCGCTCCGCTTGGGAGTGGGGCGGCCCTTGGGCGCCTGTGGGTCACGGGTCTGCTGCGGCTGGTCCGCGGTCACCTTGGCGGTAGCGGCCTGCTCATCCTTGGAACGGCTTCGGAACACAAAGCCCAAGGGTACGGGTTGCGGGGTGGGTGCCCCAGCCTCTGGGGGAACGATCAGGCAACGGAGTCCCGCCCTAATCGGGACACAGGGGGCGCACTCCTCCTTGCGCCGGAGGCTCCCACCGTCTGATCGTCCTGCAGGAGGAGCACGAGCGGGCTCGAACAGTGCGGTAATGGAAGCAGGGCCCGTAGGCTGGGTCTGTTGGAGTGCCGGAGTCACACGTCCGTCAGAAGGGGGCGCGCGAGGCCCATGAGCGGTGTCATGAAGCGTATGGGGATGATCTTCCGCGCGAAAGCCAACAAGGCCCTGGACCGGGCCGAGGACCCGCGCGAAACCCTTGACTACTCGTACCAGAAGCAGCTGGAGCTGCTCCAGAAGGTGCGCCGCGGTGTCGCCGACGTGGCGACCTCGCGCAAGCGCCTGGAGCTTCAGCTCAACCAGCTGCAGGGCCAGTCCACCAAGCTGGAGGACCAGGGCCGCAAGGCGCTCGCGCTCGGCCGGGAGGACCTGGCCCGCGAGGCGCTGTCCCGCCGCGCCGCGCTGCAGCAGCAGGTAACCGACCTGGAGACCCAGCACCAGACGCTCCAGGGCGAGGAGGAGAAGCTGACCCTGGCCGCCCAGCGGCTGCAGGCCAAGGTCGACGCCTTCCGTACGCGCAAGGAGACCATCAAGGCCACCTACACCGCGGCCCAGGCCCAGACCCGCATCGGCGAGGCGTTCTCCGGCATCTCCGAGGAGATGGGCGACGTCGGCATGGCGATCCAGCGCGCCGAGGACAAGACGGCGCAGCTCCAGGCGCGCGCGGGCGCGATCGACGAGCTGCTGGCCTCCGGCGCCCTGGACGACCAGTCCGGTATGGCCACCAAGGACGACATCGCGGCCGAGCTCGACCGGATCTCCGGCGGTACGGACGTGGAGCTGGAGCTTCAGCGGATGAAGGCCGAGCTGGCCGGCGGCAGCCCACAGCAGGCGATCGAGGGCGGCAAGGACGAGTCCCAGCAGTCCCGGACCCAGCACAAGTTCGACAAGCAGTAGCCCGCGCCCCCGCCTGGGCGAGGTCAGGAGGTCGTCATGATCGTACGGATCATGGGGGAGGGCCAGGTGCGGGTGGCCGAGAGCCATCTGCCCGGACTGAACAGGCTGGACGACGAGCTGCTCGCGGAGATCGAGGGCGGCGATCACGAGGGCTTCCGGAGGACCCTGGGCGCGCTGCTGGACGCGGTGCGCTCGGCCGGTGAGCCCCTGCCCGACGACGCGCTCCAGCCGTCCGAGCTGATCCTCCCCGCCGCCGGCGCGACCCTCGAGGAAGTCAAGGCGATGCTCAAGGACGACGGCCTCATCCCGGGCTAGTGCGGCGCGCTCCCGGATCCACACTCCAGCACTGAGCACAGGTCGTACCTCCCTTCACCGGCCGGGTACGGGCCGCCCAGAAGCCGGGCGGCCCCCCGCGGCCCTTACTGTTGGATTCCGTGACTCCCCTCGCCGTCGGGCCGGGCCTGGCCCGTCCGCACCGCTGGCTGTGCGCCCACCCCCGTGCCCTGGACACGGTGGTGGCGCTGGGGGTCCTCGCGCTGATCCTGATCGGCGCGGTGGCCGGCCCGCGCATGCGCCACCAGTCGCTGGGCGCCTTCTTCGTGCTGCTGGCCGTGCTCGCCGCCGCCTCGCTGGTGCTCCGCCGCGATCTGCCGCGCGGGGTGCTCGCCTTCAATGTCGCCCTCACCCTCGCCGAGCTCGTCACCAATGACGTGGGCCCGCCGCGCACCTCGATCGTGTTCGGGGTCGTGGTGGCGCTCTACACCGTGGCGGCCAGCACCGACCGCCCCACCACCTGGCGGGTCGGCGCCGCCACGGCCGTGCTGCTCACCGGCGCCGGAATGCTCTTCGCGCTCAACCCCTGGTACTCACAGGAGAACTGGGGCCTCTTCGCCTGGACCGGGCTGGCCGCGGCCGCCGGTGACGCGGTGCGCAGCCGGCGCGCCTATATCGCCGCCATCGAGGAGCGGGCGGTACGCGCCGAGCGCACCCGCGAGGAGGAGGCGCGCCGCCGGGTCGCCGAGGAGCGGCTGCGGATCGCCCGTGAGCTGCACGATGTCGTGGCGCATCACATCGCGCTGGTCAACGTCCAGGCCGGGGTCGCCTCCCATGTCATGGACAACCGCCCGGACCAGGCCAAGGAGGCGCTCGCACACGTACGGCAGGCGAGCCGCTCGGCGCTGGAGGAGCTGCGCGCCACGGTCGGCCTGCTGCGGCAGTACGGCGACCCCGCCGCCCCCACCGAACCGGCCCCCGGCCTCGCCGTCCTGGACCAGCTCGTGGACGGCTTCGTACGGGCCGGGATGCGGGCCCGGGTCCGGGCGGAGCCACCGGAGAAGCTGGGTCCGCTGCCGGGCTCGGTGGACCTCACGGCCTACCGCGTGGTCCAGGAGGCGCTGACCAATGTGCACAAGCACGCCGGGCCCGGGGCCACCGCCGAGATCCGCATCGCCCGGCTCGCGGACGCCCTGGAGGTCACGGTCGAGGACGACGGGGCGGGGACGCGGACCGAGGGCCCCGAGGAGGCGCCGGACGGCGCGGACGGGTCCGGGGAACCCCGGGCGGACGGGACGGAGCCCGGCGGCGGACACGGCCTGCTGGGGATGCGTGAGCGGGTGGCCGCACTGCGCGGCAGCTGCGAGGTGGGACCCTTGCCCGAAGGCGGCTTCCGGGTGCGGGTGAGACTTCCTCTGCAGCCGCGTAGGGGAGGGGACTCATGACGATCAGGGTGCTGCTGGCGGACGATCAGGCGCTGCTGCGCAGCGCGTTCCGTGTCCTGGTGGACTCCGAGCCGGACATGGAGGTGGTGGGGGAGGCGTCCGACGGCGCGGAGGCGGTGGAGATCGCCCGTGCCCGGGGCGCCGACGTCGTCCTGATGGACATCCGGATGCCCGGTACGGACGGGCTGGCCGCCACCCGCATGATCACCGAGGACCCGCAGCTCAAGGACGTACGGGTGGTCATGCTGACGACCTTCGAGGTGGACGAGTACGTGGTGGACTCGCTACGGGCGGGCGCCAGCGGCTTCCTCGGCAAGGGCGCCGAACCCGATGAGCTGCTCGCGGCGATCCGTATCGCGGCGGCGGGCGAGGCGCTGCTGTCCCCGGCCGCCACCAAGGGGCTGATCGCCCGCTTCCTGGCCCAGGGCGACGGGAGCGGCGGCGAGGACGCCTATGACTCCTCACGGCTGGACGCCCTGACCGTGCGCGAGCGCGAGGTCCTCGTCCAGGTGGGCGGCGGGCTGTCCAACGACGAGATCGCCGCCCGGCTGGAGGTCAGCCCGCTCACGGTCAAGACGCATGTCAACCGCGCGATGGCCAAGCTGAGCGCCCGCGACCGCGCCCAGCTGGTGGTGATCGCCTACGAGACGGGGCTGGTCCGCGCGGGCGCGTAGCGCTGTCCGCCGGACCTTTCCCCTCCCCGCCCCTTCCCGAACCTGGGGCGGAGCCCCAGACCCCGGTCCGAGGCTCTGCCCCGGGGCCCGGGGGCTTTGCCCCAGACCCCGGACGGGGTTCTGCCCCAGACCCCGAAACCGGGGCTCTGCCCCAGACCCCGGGCGGGGGGTTTGCCTCGGGTCCCGGGCGGGGCTCTGCCCCAGACCCCGGGCGGGGGGTTTGCCTCGGGTCCCGGGCGGGGCTTTGCCTCAGACCCCGGGCGGGGGCTTTGCCCCAGACCCCGGATGGGGCTTTGCCCCAGACCCCGGACGGGGTTCTGCCCCAGACCCCGGAACCGGGGCTCTGCCCCAGACCCCGGGGTCTGGGGCAGAGCCCCAGTTGTGGGAAGGGGCGGGG
>NZ_JBHYVB010000214.1:4467-18561 GCF_042750115.1 Streptomyces sp. NPDC059455 | reverse complement strand
TCGGACATCGCCAGAAGGAGTCCGTCGGCGGAGACCACCACCGTGTGGGACACCCCGGGGGTGTTGTCCACGAAGTTGGTGATCAACCAGTTCAGGTTCTGCGCCGCCTGGCTCATCGGGCTCACACTAACGCTCCTGATCGTAGGTGCTGCCGGGGCCGAAGCCCTGTTGGTCATGCTGGTCACGCCCGGGGGTCCCGGATCCCGCGTTGCGCCCCCGCTGGACGCCGCGGCGCAGATTGCTCAGCCTGCCGCGGATGTCCTCCGGGGCGCGGGAGACCTGGGGGCCGCTCTGTCCGGTCGGCTCCGCGGCGCCCTCGACCAGATTGGCCTTGGGCACCCGGCGGGGCAGGCCGGACGATGTGACCCCGCCGGCCTTCGGCTCGCGCAGCCGCTCGGCACGGTGCCAGCGCTGGTCGTTCTCCGACTGCCACGGGACACCGTCCTCCTGCTGCTGGGGAGCTTGATAGGGCCGCTCCGGCGCCACGGGCGCCGTCGGGTCCCCGATCATCCCCTGCGCCCCTGTTTCCTCGGACGGCTGCCACTGCTTGTCACGACGCGGAAGCCCGGCGTCGGTCATCGAGTGGATTCCGCTCGGGGAAGGGCCCGGACGGTGGAACTCTACGCGGTCCCGAGAAACTTCGGGAGCGCTGGGTCCCGATTCCGCTTCGGTCCCGAACTGCGACGCGTAGGGCATCTCGAAAGATCCGGAATCGCCCCACTCTCCCTGCTGAGAGGGTGAGTTGTAGCCGATGTACGGCTGCTGTTCGGATTCCGTTTGAGTTGTGTAATCCGCTTCCGGTTGCGTAAAGGCGGAATTCTGGTAGCCGGACTGCGCCAACGGATCGGAAGCGGCCTGGTCATGCCGCGGATCCTGCTCGGGCGGGGTGGCCCCCATTCCGCTGTACTGGCCCAGGAACTGGTTCTGCCCCTGGTCCCGGTCGTAGGCGGAGTCGTCGAAGCCCAGCTCGGCGGCGGTGCGCGAGGACAGCTCGGCCACGTCCTCGTAGGCGGGCGCGGGCTGCGGCTCGGGGACGATCCGGGAGACCGTGAAGTCGTCCTGGGGCAGCTCCTCGCCGCCACCGCCGTGAGTGATCGCCTCGGGCAGCATCACCAGCGAGGTGGTGCCCGCCAGCTCCCCGGAGGGGCGCAGCTGGACCCGGATGCCGTGCCGGTCGGCGAGGCGGCCGACCACGAACAGGCCCATCCGCTGGGACACCGAGGCGTCCACCGTCGGCGGATTGGCCAGCTTGTGGTTGATGTCGGCGAAGTCCTCGGCGGTCAGGCCGATGCCCTTGTCGTGGATCTCCACCATCACCCGGCCGTCGGGCAGCCGGGTCGAGGTGACCCGCACCTTGGTGTGCGGGGAGGAGAAGGTGGTGGCGTTCTCCAGCAGCTCGGCCAGGAGGTGCACCAGGTCGGTCACCGCGGTGCCGTGGATCTCGCTCTCGGAGATCCCGGCCAGCTCGATCCGCTCGTAGGACTCCACCTCCGAGGAGGCGGCCCGTAGCACGTCGATCAGCGGGACCGGCTGGTTCCAGCGCCGGCCGGGCTCCTCGCCCGCGAGGATCAGGAGGTTCTCGCCGTTGCGCCGCATACGGGTGGCCAGGTGGTCCAGCCGGAAGAGGTGCTCCAGCTGGTCCGGATCGGCTTCCCGGCTCTCCAGTTCGGAGATCAGGGTCAGCTGCCGCTCGATCAGTCCCTGGTTGCGACTGGAAAGGTTCGTGAAGATCGCGTTGACGCCGCCGCGCAGCATCGCCTGCTCGGCCGCGAGCCGGATCGCCTCGCGGTGCACCTGGTCGAAGGCGCGGGCCACCTCGCCGATCTCGTCCCGGGTGTTGATCGGTATCGCGCTGACCCGGGTGTCCACCCGTCCGGGGTCGGTGCGGGACAGCTGGCCGACCACCGCCGGCAGCCGGTTCTCGGCGACGTCGAAGGCGGCGTTGCGCAGTTGCCGCATCGAATGGCTCATCGAGCGGGCCATCCGGGCGGCCACCAAGAAGGCGGCGAGGAGCGCCAGCACCACGATCGCGCCGTTCACGATCGCATCGCGCCGGGCGTCCGAGGAGATCTGCGCCGCCTCGTCCACGGCCTTGTTCACCAGGGTCTGCTCGACGTCCCGGTAGGCGTTGAACTTGATCGTGGAGGCGTTGAACCAGGAGTCCGGGGTGATCCCCTGGGAGGCCAGCGCGGAGGGACTGGCACCGCTGCCCATGGCCTTGAGCATCTTGTCCATGCCGGGCGGTGCCACGAACTTCTTCCCGCCCGCCTCGGCCTTCCGCTTCGCCTCGGCGATTTGCGTCTGCGCACGCTTCTCCGCCGCCGTGAGGGTGTCCTCGAGCCGGGTCACGTCCTGCGGGGTACCGGCGGCCTCGAACTCCCCGAGCGCGATGCCCTCGAGATAGACGTACGAGGTGAAGGCGGTGAGCTGGGTCTTGCGGTCGGTCGCGGACGGGCCGGGCTTCACCAGCAGATGGGTGCCGATGGAGCGCTGCAGCGACTCCGCGCCCTTGGCCAGGGATACCGCGTAGACGGTACGGCCGTATGACGTGATATTGCCGGTGCCCAGGCCCAGTTCATTGGCGAACTCGATCAGCCCGTGCTCGACGGCGACATAGCCCTCTTCGGTCTTCACCCCGTCGAGGCGGTCGGTGTAGGCGTTCCGGCGCAGGGTGGCCAGCTGCGGCTCGGCGCCCCTGAACGCTTTGAGGCGGCGTTTCAAGGTCGGCGTCTGCGGCATGTCGGCGACGGCCTTGTCGAAATCCTTCTTCGCCGCGTCGCTGGCGGCCCGGGCCTTGGACACCGTGGCCTCGTTGGTGCCGCTGAGCAGCGGTCCCGCGGTCAGGTCGCGCTCGTTGACCAGGGCGTGGGCGTAGGTGGTGGCGGCCCGGACGACCTGGGCGGTGCGCTCGGCGTCCCGCGCCTCGTTCCAGGTGGAGACCGACGAGGCGACCTGGAAGCCACCGAAGACCAGAGCGACCAGCACGGGGATGAGCAGGATCGCGTACAGCCGGCCGCGCACCCGCCAGTTCCGAGGGGAGATCCGGCCACCACTGGGTGCGGGTGGCTCCACTGCCTCGGCGGGCGACGCCGCTGTGCCTGTACGCGGCGGCGGGGTGAAGTTCCCTCGCGCCTCTTGCGCGGGGTCCGGCTTGCTTCGCCTCACTCGACCAACAACCTCTCGGCATCGGCACCTGATTCGTGCCGTTCCCAGCTGAGCCCTGACTGCCCAGTTCAGCGAATTCCAGCACGCCGCACTGGTGCTTTCCAAACAGTGCGCAAAGCGCTCAGTGCGTTGTCTGGACCAGAGAAAAAAGGGGCGTTACGGCTGAGACATGTCGAATAACGAACTATTTGAGTGCGCACCGGAGCCGCGCGATCGCGCTCCGTATCGAGAGCCGGTGCATATCTCTGTCGAAACGTTATGAAGGACGAGCGGGCCGTGTCGTTCGACACAGCCCGCCGTACATCGGATTTCTGACAACTTCCGGCCGGCGGCCCCTACTTGAGTCGGGCCATCAGCGCATGCTCGACCAGCGTGATGAGCGCGCTCTTCGCCTCGCTGCGATGGCGCGCGTCGGTGGTGATGATGGGAGTGTCCGGGCCGATCTGCAGGGCCTCGCGGACCTCTTCGGGGTTGTAGGGCTGCTGGCCTTCGAAGCCGTTGAGGGCGATGACGAAGGGCAGCCCGGAGTTCTCGAAGTAGTCGACGGCGGGGAAGCAGTCGGCCAGCCGGCGGGTGTCCACCAGGACCACGGCGCCGATCGCGCCGCGGACCAGGTCGTCCCACATGAACCAGAAGCGGTCCTGGCCGGGCGTGCCGAACAGATACAGGATCAGGTCGTCGTCGAGCGTGATGCGGCCGAAGTCCATCGCCACGGTCGTCGTGGTCTTGTCCTGGACGTGGCTCAGATCGTCGATCCCCGCCGAGGCCGAGGTCATCACGGCTTCGGTGCGCAGCGGGTTGATCTCCGAGACCGCGCCGACGAACGTGGTCTTGCCCACGCCGAAGCCGCCCGCCACCACGATCTTCGCCGAGGTGGTCGCGCGGGATGGGGGAGCACCGCTAGAGCTTGCGAAGTCCACTGAGCACCCTTTCGAGCAGTGTCACATCCGGAGTGCCGCCCGCTTCCGAACCGCCCCCGGGCTGGTGGATCGCCACCATGCCGGCCTCCGCCAGGTCCGCCACCAGGATGCGTGCCACACCAAGGGGGATGTTCAGCAGCGCCGAGACCTCGGCGACCGACTTGACCTCCTGGCACAGGTGGCAGATCCGCTGGTGCTCGGGAAGGAGCCCCTGCAGATGCACGGGGTCGGCCGTCGTGCTGACCAGCGCCTCGATGGCGAGCTGGTAGCGGGGCCGGGTCCGGCCACCGGTCATGGCATAGGGGCGCACCAATGGCTGGTCGCCTTCACCCCCGTACGGCGATTGGTGATGGCCGCCGTACGGGCCGGGCGAGGCGGGGGGCGGGGTCATGGATCCTCCGGTCGGACAACAAGGTGACGGTGGTGCCGTCGGTCGGTGCCGGTGGGGGGCCGCCCGGCCGTGTGGCCGGGCGGGCGGGCGTCGGATGGTCGTTGGATCAGTTCAACAGGCTGCCCTGGAGTTCGGCACGCAGGTCCGGGGTGAGGACGTTGCCCGCGCGATCGACCAGCAGGGCCATCTCGTAGCCGACGAGGCCGATGTCGCAGTCGGGGTGTGCGAGCACGGCGAGGGAGGATCCGTCGGAGATCGACATGATGAAGAGGAAGCCTCGTTCCATTTCGACGACGGTCTGGTTGACCACGCCGCCTTCGAAGATGCGGGAGGCTCCGGAGGTGAGCGAGGTCAGGCCGGAGGCCACCGCCGCCAGTTGATCGGCTCGGTCACGGGGGAAGCCTTCGGACATCGCCAGAAGGAGTCCGTCGGCGGAGACCACCACCGTGTGGGACACCCCGGGGGTGTTGTCCACGAAGTTGGTGATCAACCAGTTCAGATTCTGCGCCGCCTGGCTCATCGGGCTCAACTAACGCTCCTGCTGGTAAGTCGGGCCAATGCCGCGATCATGGTTGTCGTCGGGTCCGGTACCGGCCCGGCGACCCTGCTGGATCCCACGGCGGAGGTTGGTCAGCCTTCCGCGTACATCATCGGGCGCGCGAGACACCTGCGGCCCAGTCCGTTCGGGCTGCTGCGGCTGCTGGTGTGCGGCGCCCTCCACGAGGTTTGCGCGCGGCACCCGCCGTGGCAACCCGGACGACGTGATACCGCCGGCCGCGGGTTCGCGGATCTGCTCGGCGCGGCGCCAGCGCTCGTCGTTGTGGGGCGACGTACGCCAGTGGGAACCCGTACTCCGGCCGTTGAGACCGGCGCCGCCCGGGGCGCCCGATCCGGCGAAGTCCCCCGGGCCCTGGGACGCCGGCTGCGGCTCGCGGGGCGAGGAGGGCGGTACGGCCGAGGCGGGCCGGCCGGGGGTGGGCTCGGGCGCGGAGGGCGCGGACGGGAACGACCGGCCCCCGTCCCGCGGGCCCGAGTTGCCGGGGTCCACGACCTGGTGGTGCTGCCAGGTCGACTCGATGGTGTCGAAGATCGGGGTACGGCCGTCGCCGGGACCGGCGGCGGGCGGCAGCGGGTCGTTCGTGCGCCGGTCGGACTCGCCCCGGGAGTCCTGGGGCAGCGCGTACTCGCCGGTGCCGCTCATGTTCGGGCGGGGGAATTCGCCGGTGTCGCCGGGGCCGCCCATGTTCGGGCGGGGGAATTCGCCGGTGTCGCCCGGACCGCCCACGTTCGGGCGGGGGAACTCGCCGGTGTCGCCGGGGCCGCCCATGTTCGGGCGCGGGAACTCGCCCGTGTCACCCGGGCCGCGGCCGCCGCGCGGTGCGGCGTCCTCGAACCGGGGCTGGGCGTACTCACCGGTGTCGCCCGGACCCTGGCCGAACTCCGGACGGGCGAACTCGCCGGTGTCGCCCGGACCGCGGCCGTAGTCGGGGCGGTTGAACTGACCGGTGTCGGACAGCCCCTGCCCGGCCTGCGGCCCGTTGGGCGCGCGGCGCGGCTCGAACATGCTGGGGCCGTCGGTCAGCTGCGGCAGCTCGCCGGTGTCGCCGGGGCCGCGGTTGCCGAACGGATCGCGCCGCTCCGACGGGCCGCCGAGCTCCGGACGGGCGAACTGGCCGGTGGACTCGTACTCCTCGTGCCCGCGCGGGGTGTCCCCGGCGTCGCGCGGAGCGCCCGGCCAGTCGTCCTCACCGGACGCGCGGCGCGCGCCCCAGCTGGTGCCGGGCTGCGCGGGGGCCGGAAGCTCGGGCGCGGGGCCGCGGGTGGGCAGCTGCGGGCGGCCGCCCTGGTCGCCCCCGTCGGCGCGGGCCGGGGCGCCGGTCGGCGGGGCGACGGTCGGGTTCTCGCTGCGGGTCGGATGCGGGGGACGGCCGGAGGGGGTGCCGGGGCCGCCCTGCTGACCGCCGGGACCGGAGGGGGCGTTGGTCCGGGGTCCGGGAGGCCGCCCGCCCTCGAAGAAGTTGGTGCCGCCGGACGGGGCGCCGCCCGCGGGGCCCGCACCCGCGCCGACCGGCCGGGTCGGCAGTCCGCTGCCGCCGCCGTTGCCCGGCAGCGCGGCGCGCGAACCGGAGCCCGGGACCTGGCGCCGCGAGGGCGCCGAGCCGAGCAGTCCCGCGCCGCCGCCCTGGGCACCGCCGGTGCCGGCGCCCGGTGCGCCCTGGCCCGCCTGGCCGCCGGCGGCCTGCGAGGCCGGCTTCCGACCGCCCTGGGCGACATCGACCGGCAGCATGACCAGCGCCGTCGTACCGCCCGAGTCGGACGGCCGGAGCTGGATGCGGATGCCGTGGCGCAGCGAGAGGCGGCCGACCACGAACAGGCCCATGCGCCGGGAGACCGACACATCGACGGTGGGCGGGGAGGCCAGCCGCTCGTTGATCGCCGCCAGGTCCTCGGGCGAGAGCCCGATACCGGTGTCGTGGATCTCGACCAGCACCCGCCCGTCGGGCAGCGCGTGACCGGTGACCTTGACCTTGGTCTGCGGCGAGGAGAAGGAGGTGGCGTTCTCCAGCAGCTCGGCGAGCAGGTGGACGAGGTCGTTGACGACCCGGCCGGCGACCTCGGTCGCCGGGACCGAGCTGAGCTCGATGCGCTCGTACTGCTCCACCTCGGAGGCGGCCGCGCGGAGCACGTCCACCAGCGGCACCGGGCGGGTCCACCGGCGGCCCGGCTCCTCGCCCGCGAGGACCAGGAGGTTCTCGCCGTTACGGCGCATACGGGTGGCGAGGTGGTCCAGCTTGAACAGCGAGGAGAGCTGGTCCGGGTCGGCCTCGCGGCTCTCCAGCTCGGAGATGAGCGAGAGCTGGCGCTGGATGAGGCCCTGGCTGCGGCGCGAGAGGTTGGTGAACATCGCGTTGACGTTGCCCCGCAGCAGCGCCTGCTCGGCGGCCAGCCGGACCGCCTCGCGGTGCACGTCGTCGAAGGCCGCGGCCACCTTTCCGATCTCGTCCCGGCTGTGCACACCGACGGACTCGACGGAGGTGTCCACATCCTGCGGATCGGACTCGGAGAGCTGCTTGACCAGTTCGGGCAGCCGCTTCTGGGAGACCTCCTGCGCGGTGTCCTGGAGACGGCGCAGCGAGCGGACCATGGAGCGGGCGACGACGAAGGCGCCGACCAGGGAGACGCCGAGGACCAGCAGGATCAGCGCACCGTTGAGGATCGCGTCCTGCTGGGCGGAGTCGCGGAGCTCACGAGCCTTCTGCTGCATCTCGCTGAGCAGCGTTTCCTCGATCTTGCCCATCTCTTCGATCTTGATGCTGTCCTGGTCGTACCAGTCAAGATCGGTCCGCTTCTCCGCCTTGAGCCCCTCGGGGTCGCGCACCGCGCGGTCGGCGTACATGGTCGCCGCCTTGATGTCGGGGCGGCTGTCCAGCGGTTCGAGCAGGTCCTCGGAGTTGCCCTGGCGGATCTGCTTGAAGCGGCCGAGCGCCTCGTTCTCCTTGTCCACCGCGGTCCTGGCGAAGCGGCGGTCGTTGGCGGAGAAGTCGGCGCCCTTGGGGTCGGCGAGAGCGGCGCTGATGAGCGCGCGCTGGATGGAGGCGTACTCCTTCGCGGAGGAGAAGGTGGCGAGCGCGCGGGTGTTGTTGATCATCGCGCGGTTGCTGGTCGCCTGCGCCATGTCCTGGGAGAGCGACAGCAACGAGTTGATCAGCTCGTTGTAGTTCTGGACCGTCAGCGAGTAGTACTGGCTGTTTTCGTAGGCCGTGTCCCGGACCTCGTTGATCTTGCCGAGCTGACGGTCGATGTTGACGAGCGTGGACTGCACACCGGCCAGCGACTGGTCACCGGGGTCGATCTGGTGGGTGGCCTCGCGGAACGCCGCGATCGAGCGGTTGGTGTCCTCGCGGGTGGAGACGACCCGGTCGTCCTTGTCGTTGCCCTTGCCCGCCAGCGGACCGGCCGACTTGTCGCGCTCCTCCTGGAGCGCGCTGGCCAGCTGGGTGGCCTGCTGCGTCATCTCGGTGAGCAGCTTCATCTGGTCCAGCTGCTGGATGTTGTCCAGCGAGCCCTCGATGCGCAGCGCCCCCAGCGTGGTCGCGGCGACCACGGGGAGCGCGAGCAGGGAGACCAGTCGGGTGCTGATGCGCCAGTTGCGCAGGGCCATGCGGCTGCCGGGCCCGGTGGGGCCGGAGGGCTTCGCCTTGGCCGGTGGCTCCGTGGCATCTCCGCCGCCACCACCGCCGCTGGGCGCACTGATCCGGGTAGCGCTCTGCGCACCGGCATCGGGGCTCTGATCGCCCAGCGTCCTGCCGCTGCTCACCTGGGCGCGCTGGGGCGTGGCGCCGCGGTCGGCCGCGCCGCGCGGCTCCGGGTCCGCCGAAGCTTCCCCTCGGCCCTGGCGGGCCTGGGGAGCCCCCATACCATCCCTCTTGAAACGTCCCTGCACTAGCGTCGCAACCTCTGGACCAGGCGCCCCACCGGCTTAAGCGGCGGAGCGGTGTCGAGTCGTGGGGGACCGCGATCCCCCCTGTCGGTCGTGAGTGACCGGCGCGCATCCTTTCGTGTCGAGAAGAGGCGCCCCCGCCGCTCGGCGCCTCTGAACGTTGCGCCCCCGTGCGCGCCGGTGATTCCCGCGGCGGTCCCGGGAATTCCAGCACAGTGCCGGATGCTGCAACAAGGGCAATGGATAAGGCTGTGATGCGCGTGACGCTCAGTGCGGACTTTATTACGGGACGTAGAAAGTCATGTCGGCGATAGCGGACTTTCGGGTACGAATCGAATGACGCGACCGGGTGTCCGGCTAGCGATGATCAAGAGCGGAACGTCAGGTTCGGGTAGGCGATGTCCGTTTAGCGCGATTAGGTAACTGTCTTCTATGTCGCATTTGCCTGATCGTTCGTGAGCAATATCACATGCTGGCGGCGACTTTTCCTGCGAATCGATGGGCAAGGCCGCCTCTAGCCTGACGCTTTACACAGCCGGCACGAACGACAAGAGCGAGGCGTACACCCCAGTGAAGACGACGATGATGTTCCACTCCATAGCCAACCCGCGGCGCACCACCCTGGCCCATGTCAAGGACGTCCAAGAGCTCAAGGACGCCAAGGGCATCGCCGAGGAGGTCGAGGACACCGGCGCGCCCGAGGAGCAGCCGGAGCACCGCGTCGATCTGCCCAACCGGACCGCGAACCCCAAGCGCACCGTGCTGACCGAGACCCCGGGCAACTGACCCCCGGGGCCGTGGTGGGCGCCACCACCTCGGCAGGCGGGACGGCGGCGCGCGGGACGCGGAGCGATAGCCTGGGGCGTCAGTCTCCAGCGAGTTCAGTCAGGAGCCAGGGCTTCCCGTGCGCATCGCCAGATTCTCCATCGACGGCAACGTCGCCTTCGGCGTGGTGGAGGGCGAACCGTCCGATCCGGACGGCCCCGTCATCGACATCATCAAGGGTCACCCCTTCGCCGAATTCGAGCGCTCGGGCCAGAAGGTCCCCCTGAGCAAGGTCCGGCTGCTGCCGCCCGTCCTGCCGAACAAGGTCGTCGGAATCGGGCGCAACTACGCCGAGCACGCGGCGGAGCTGGGCAACGAGGTCCCCGACGTCCCGGTCGTCTTCTTCAAGCCGTCCACCTCGGTGGTCGGCCCAGGCGACCCCGTCGCGTACCCCTCCTTCTCCTCCGAGGTGCACTACGAGGCCGAGCTGGCCGTGGTCATCGGACGGATGTGCCGCGAGGTTCCGCGCGACCGCGTCCAGGACGTCATCCTCGGCTACACCTGCGGCAACGACATCACGGCCCGCGACGCCCAGCGGCGCGAGAAGCAGTGGGCGCGGGCCAAGGGCTTCGACACCTCCTGCCCGCTGGGCCCCTGGGTGGAGACCGATATCGACCTGACGCGCGCCGGCGACCTCGGCATCATGTGCACCGTCAACGGTGAGCAGCGTCAGCTCGGCCGTACGAGCGAGATGGTGCGCCCGATCGAGGACCTGATCGTGCACATCACCGAGGCGATGACCCTGCTCCCCGGCGACGTCGTGCTCACTGGCACCCCGGCGGGCGTCGGCCCGCTCTCCGTCGGCGACGAGGTCGCCGTCACCATCGAAGGCATCGGCACTCTCACCAACAAGGTGATCAAGCGTGGCTAGCGCACCCTCCTCCGCCCCCGTGCGGGTTCGTTTCTGTCCCTCGCCGACCGGCAACCCCCATGTCGGCCTGGTCCGCACGGCCCTGTTCAACTGGGCCTTCGCCCGTCACCACGGCGGCACCCTGGTGTTCCGCATCGAGGACACCGACGCCGCGCGCGACTCCGAGGAGTCCTACACCCAGCTGCTGGAGGCCATGCGCTGGCTGGGCTTCGACTGGGACGAGGGCCCCGAGGTCGGCGGTCCGCACGCGCCCTACCGCCAGTCGCAGCGGATGGACCTCTACCGCGAGGTCGCGGAGAAGCTGCTGGAGGCGGGCCACGCCTACCGCTGCTACTGCACCGCCGAGGAGCTGGAGGAGCGCCGCGAGGCGGCCCGCAAGGCCGGCCGGCCCTCCGGCTACGACGGGAAGTGCCGCACCCTGACCGCCGAGCAGATCGCCGGGTACGAGGCCGAGGGACGCGCCTCGATCGTGCGCTTCCGGATGCCGGACGAGCCGATCACCTTCACCGACCTGGTGCGCGGTGAGCTGACCTTCGCCCCCGAGAACGTCACGGACTACGGGATCGTGCGGGCCAACGGCGCGCCCCTCTACACGCTCGTCAACCCCGTCGACGACGCGCTGATGGAGATCACACACGTACTGCGCGGCGAGGACCTGCTCTCCTCCACCCCACGGCAGATCGCGCTCTACCGCGCGCTCGCCGAGATCGGTGTGGGCGGCGGCACGGTGCCCGCCTTCGGCCACCTCCCGTATGTCATGGGCGAGGGCAACAAGAAGCTCTCCAAGCGCGATCCGCAGGCCTCGCTGAACCTCTACCGGGAGCGTGGCTTCCTCCCCGAGGGGCTGCTCAACTACCTCTCCCTGCTGGGCTGGTCGCTCTCCTCCGACCGGGACGTCTTCTCGCTGGAGGAGATGGTCGAGGCGTTCGACATCTCGGCGGTGAACGCCAACCCGGCGCGCTTCGACCTCAAGAAGGCCGAGGCGATCAACGCGGACCACATCCGGCTGCTGGATGCGAAGGCGTTCATCGAGGCGTGCGAGCCCTGGCTGAAGGCCCCGCACGCGCCGTGGGCCCCGGAGGCCTTCGACGCGGCCGCCTTCGAGGCGCTGGCCCCGCTGGCCCAGACCCGGCTGACGGTCCTGTCCGACATCACGGCGAACGTGGACTTCCTCTTCCTCGACCAGCCGGTGGCGGACGAGGCGTCCTGGGCCAAGGCGATGAAGCCGGGCGCGGACGCGCTCCTGGCCTCGGTCCGCGCCCGGCTCGCCGAGGCGGACTGGGACGCCGAGACCCTGAAGGCCGAGGTCCTCGCGGCAGGTGAGGAGCACGGTCTGAAGCTGGGCAAGGCCCAGGCGCCACTGCGCGTCGCGGTCACCGGGCGCACGGTCGGGCTGCCGCTGTTCGAGTCCCTGGAGGTCCTGGGCCGTGAGCGCACGCTGGCCCGGGTCGACGCGGTGCTGGCCGAGCTGGCCGGGTAGGTGAGTGAGGCGCCGCTCGCGCCCGCGAGGCGGCGCCACTCGCGGTGATACCCGTTTTGGTGGCCCGTCCACCATCGGGTAATGTTCTTCCTGCGCCGGACGGGCCGCCGAGAGGTCGGACCGGAGACGCAAACCAAACAAAACCCCTTACGGGGGTGGCGTTTTGGTGGGGTATGGTGTAATTGGCAGCACGAGTGATTCTGGTTCACTTAGTCTAGGTTCGAGTCCTGGTACCCCAGCAAGAGATCTCCCGGATGTCCGGTGGATCTCTTGATCAAAGCAGGACCAAGCCCCCGTTGTGTAGCGGCCTAGCACGCTGCCCTCTCAAGGCAGTAGCGCCGGTTCGAATCCGGTCGGGGGTACGGATCTCTTCGCGAGACGGAGATCGCTAGAGCCCCCGTTGTGTAGCGGCCTAGCACGCCGCCCTCTCAAGGCGGTAGCGCCGGTTCGAATCCGGTCGGGGGTACTGGTCTATACCATGGGCTATGGTGTAATTGGCAGCACGAGTGATTCTGGTTCATTTAGTCTAGGTTCGAGTCCTGGTAGCCCAGCGCAGCACCAGTGCTGATTCAGGCCCCCGTTGTGTAGCGGCCTAGCACGCCGCCCTCTCAAGGCGGTAGCGCCGGTTCGAATCCGGTCGGGGGTACCAGCGAAAAGCCCTCCGCGACAGCGGGGGGCTTTTTCGTGTCCCGGTCGTTCCCCCGGCGCCTGATCACTCCTTGAAGCGACGGCCGGATTCCTCGGTTTGTGCCAGCCGCCGCAGGCTGAGCAGCACCGGTTCATAGAGCACCGTCAGTGCCACCACCGCCTCGACCCGCTCGGGCGGGGTGTCGTAGGTCTCCACCAGGTCCAGGTCGGCGACGGCCAGTTCGCCCGCCAGCCGGGCGTGCACCAGCAGATGCTCGGTGTCATGGGGGTACCCCAGGCGGTCCAGGGAGGCGACGGCCGCCACCAGCATCCGGTAGGCGGGGGAGGTGTCGCCCAGTTCCTGGCCGTAGGACCAGCCCATCCGTCGCAGCACGGTGTCCACCTGCGCACGGGCGCGCGCCGCGTGCGGATCGTCCTCGTCGGGCTCGGGGTCGTGCGGCAGTGCCCAGATCGCGGCTCCCATCCGGGTGTTCTGGCTGAGCGACTCGTCCTCGGCGGCCGCCAGCACCTCGCGCGCCGTGGCCACCGGCATCCGGCCGACCTGGATCAGCGAGCGCACCAGCCGCAGTCTGCGCAGATGCTCCTCGCCGTACTCGGCCTGGGTGGCGGTGATCCGCTCTCCCGGCGGCAGCAGCCGCTCGCGCAAGTAGTACTTGATCGTCGCGGTGGGCACTCCGCTGCGCTCGCTGAGCTCCGCCAGTCGCATCCCTGTTGCACCTTCCATTGGAGAGTGACACTATCTAAGAGTTGGATAGTGTCGCTATCCAAGTCTATCCCGTATGTGGGGAACGAGGGGATCACCATGGGTACCGAGCTGCTCGCCGGCCGTATGACCGCCGAGGCCGAGGGGGAGGTCACCGTCTTCCTGATCGGCATGCGCATCAACCGCTTCCGTGCGCTGCGGAGCTGGCTGCCGGTCTTCCGGGCGATGCCGCGGATGCTCCGCGAGCTGTCGCGGGACGAGGAGAGCGGGATGCTGGGCTATCAGGTGCTGTTCGGCGCGCCGCGGGTGCTCTACGTGGTCCAGTACTGGGACTCGCACGAGCGGCTGCTGGAGTACTCGGTGGCCCAGGACAAGGAGCACCGTCCCGCCTGGGCGGCGTTCAACCGCAGGCTGCGGGAGGGCAAGGGCAAGGTCGGCTTCTGGCACGAGACGTATGTCGTACCGGCCGGGGCGCATGAGGCGGTCTACATCAATATGCCGGCGTTCGGCCTGGGTCAGGCCACCGGAGTCGTCCCCGGGGGGGGCCCCCGGGGGCGGGCGGGGCGCGCGCCCAGACACGGGTGTCCCCCCCGGGGCCGGATCTGTTCGTGCTCGATGTGTTGCTGCCCGGGATCGACGGCTTCGAGGTG
>NZ_JBHYVB010000214.1:1081-4457 GCF_042750115.1 Streptomyces sp. NPDC059455 | reverse complement strand
TGGGCGGCCGCGCGACAGCGCGCGGGCGCGCCCGGCGGCGCGGGCGCCCCGCGCCCCCCCCCGGCTGTCGTTGAAGAGGGCCTGAGGGGCGCTGGGGTCTTCCGGCGGGGGGTACCTCCCAGCGGTAGCTGGGGGCGAGCTGAAGGGGCGCGTCGCTGTCGAAAGGGAGAGCGCGCGCAGGGAGCGAGGGCTGCGATCGATATGCGGCTCCGCCGCGTGGGCGACCGAGCACGGTCGACCGTCGACAGGGGGCACCTCCCAGCGGTAGCTGGGGGAGACTGAAGCGCCCCGGAGGCGAACCGAGCCCTCAAAAGAGGCGAACCGAGCCCTCAAAAAAGGGGGGCGCTCGTCAGTTGCCCCGGCGGAGGGCGTCCGTCAGGCGGGCCGCCGCGTCGATGACCGCCTGGGCGTGCATGCGGCCCGGGTGGCGGGTCAGCCGCTCGATCGGTCCGGAGACCGAGACGGCGGCGACCACGCGGTTGGACGGGCCGCGTACGGGCGCGGAGACGGACGCCACGCCGGGCTCCCGCTCGCCGATCGACTGGGCCCAGCCCCGCCGCCGTACGCCCGACAGGGCCGTGGCGGTGAAGCGGGCCCCCTGGAGTCCGCGGTGCAGCCGCTCGGGCTCCTCCCAGGCCATCAGCACCTGGGCGGCCGAGCCGGCCTTCATGGGGAGCGTGGAGCCGACCGGCACGGTGTCCCGCAGTCCGGACAGCCGCTCGGCCGCGGCGACACAGATGCGCATGTCTCCCTGGCGCCGGTAGAGCTGCGCGCTCTCGCCGGTCACGTCCCGGAGATGGGTGAGTACGGGCCCGGCCGTGGCGAGCAGCCGGTCCTCGCCCGCGGCGGCCGCCAGCTCGGCCAGGCGGGGGCCCAGGATGAAGCGCCCCTGCATGTCACGTGCCACCATCCGGTGGTGCTCGAGGGCCACCGCCAGCCGGTGCGCCGTCGGGCGGGCGAGGCCGGTCGCCCCGACCAGCCCGGCGAGGGTTGCCGGACCGGACTCGAGGGCGCTCAGAACCAGAGCCGCCTTGTCGAGAACGCCGACACCGCTAGTGTTGTCCATGGGACGATACTCGCGTCTCACACTGTGAAACGCAAGTTCAATTTCCCGGGATACCCCCCACCCTGTAAATGGCGGGCCCGCGGACCAGGGCACGCACTCGACTCGAGTTTGGGCCGGCACTGGCGCCGGTCGGAGGGAATGCGATGGGACGGACACTCGCGGAGAAGGTCTGGGACGACCATGTCGTCCGGCGCGCCGAAGGCGAGCCTGACCTGCTCTTCATCGATCTGCATCTGCTGCACGAGGTGACCAGCCCGCAGGCGTTCGACGGCCTGCGCAAGGCCGGCCGCACGGTCCGTCGTACTGATCTCACCCTCGCGACCGAGGACCACAACACCCCCACCCTCGACATCGACAAGCCGATCGCGGACCCCGTCTCCCGCGCCCAGTTGGAGACGCTGCGCAAGAACTGCGCGGAGTTCGGTGTCCGGCTGCACCCGCTCGGCGATGTCGAGCAGGGCGTCGTCCACGTGGTGGGACCGCAGCTGGGACTGACCCAGCCGGGGACGACCGTGGTCTGCGGTGACAGCCACACCTCGACCCACGGCGCCTTCGGCGCGCTCGCGTTCGGCATCGGCACCAGCCAGGTCGAGCATGTGCTGGCCACCCAGACGCTGCCGCTCGCGCCGTTCAAGACCATGGCGATCACCGTCGAGGGTGAGCTGCCCGAGAGCGTCACCGCCAAGGACCTGATCCTGGCGATCATCGCGAAGATCGGCACCGGCGGCGGCCAGGGCTATGTGATCGAGTACCGCGGCTCCGCCATCGAGAAGCTCTCGATGGAGGCCCGGATGACCGTGTGCAACATGTCCATCGAGGCGGGCGCCCGCGCGGGCATGATCGCCCCGGACGAGACGACCTTCGCCTATCTGGAGGGCCGCCCGCACGCCCCCCAGGGCGCCGACTGGGACGCCGCCCTCGCGTACTGGCGCACCCTGCGCGGTGACGACGACGCCGTCTTCGACCGTGAGGTCGTCATCGACGCCTCCGAACTCGCCCCGTTCGTCACCTGGGGCACCAACCCCGGCCAGGGCGCGCCGCTGTCGGAGTCGGTCCCGGACCCGGCCTCCTTCGAGGACGCCAGCGAGAGCTACGCCGCCGAGAAGGCCCTGGAGTACATGGGTCTGACGGCCGGTCAGCCGCTGCGCGACATCAAGGTGGACACGGTCTTCGTCGGCTCCTGCACCAACGGGCGGATCGAGGACCTGCGCTCCGCCGCCTCGGTGCTGTCCGGCCGTGCGGTGGCCGACGGTGTACGGATGTTGGTGGTCCCCGGCTCGGTGCGGGTCGCCCTCCAGGCCGTCGAGGAGGGGCTGGACAAGGTGTTCACCGCCGCGGGGGCCGAATGGCGGCACGCGGGCTGCTCGATGTGCCTGGGCATGAACCCCGACCAGCTCGCCCCCGGGGAGCGGTCGGCGTCCACGTCCAACCGCAACTTCGAGGGCCGGCAGGGCAAGGGCGGCCGGACCCACCTGGTCTCGCCGCAGGTCGCCGCCGCCACCGCGGTGCTGGGCCATCTGGCCTCGCCCGCTGACCTGTCCGACGCCGCCGTATCGACTCCTGTGGGGGCCTGAGCAGTCATGGAAGCATTCACCACGCACACCGGCCGGGCCGTCCCGCTGCGCCGCAGCAACGTGGACACGGACCAGATCATCCCGGCGCACTGGCTCAAGAAGGTCACCCGCGACGGCTTCGAGGACGGCCTCTTCGAGGCGTGGCGCAAGGACCCGGAGTTCGTGCTCAACAAGGCCGAGTACAAGGGTGGAACGGTTCTGGTGGCCGGTCCCGACTTCGGCACCGGCTCCTCGCGCGAGCACGCGGTGTGGGCGCTGCAGAACTACGGCTTCAAGGCCGTCATCTCCCCCCGCTTCGCCGACATCTTCCGGGGCAACTCGCTCAAGAACGGGCTGCTGACCGTCGTCCTGCCGCAGGAGACCGTGGACCGGCTGTGGAAGCTGGTCGAGGCGGACCCCACCGCGGAGGTCACCGTGGACCTCGTCGAGCGCCAGGTCCGGGCCGAGGGCATCACGGCTGATTTTGAGCTTGACGAGAATGCCCGGTGGCGACTCCTGGAGGGCCTGGACGACATCAGTCTCACCCTCAGGGAGGAGGACTCGATCGCCTCGTACGAGGCGCGTCGCCCCTCCTACAAGCCCAGCACCGTGGAGGTCTGACCCCCCGGTTCTCCCTGTACAGAGCGGGTTTGGCAAGATGCGCGCGCGGGGGCCCCCGCCGGGGGCGCCGGCGGGCGTTTTGGGCGCCGGTTGGGACTAAACACGCCCTATTGTGAAAAAATATTGTTTTTTCGTC
>NZ_JBHYVB010000214.1:0-1071 GCF_042750115.1 Streptomyces sp. NPDC059455 | reverse complement strand
CACACACCCCCCCCCCCTGTGGGCTCCCCCCCCCCATTGCCCACCACACCCGGGGTGTTGAGCACCCGCGCGCGCCGCGCCCCCGCCGCGGCCCCCCCCTCGGCATGTTGAGGCCCCGTGAAGCGACAACTCGCCTCAGATGGCACAATCAGTGCATGGAACGCGACGGCCAACTCGAGCTCTACGGCATCGTCGCCGACCGGCTCAAGGAAGCGCACGCAAAGGTGCGCGCACTGCAAGTCCCGGAGGGCGTACGGATGGCGCTGTCCCGGAAGCTGCTGGTCATGACCTCAGCGGCGAAACACGATCTCGCAGACGCGGCAACGCGTCTGGAGCGGTTCATGAACGACCTCGACGAGGGGCGTTTCCCCGAAGATCCCGACACCGACGGAAGTCCGTGACGATCGAGTGCGTTGCGGCACAAGGGTGATTAGCCCGTTTCGTGTTTGATTTGCGGTATATATCTGCCTAACGTGCGAAAAGGCTTGAACACATTGATTCTGGCAATGCCTCCGAAGGGGAAGACGTGAACAAGGCGCAGCTCGTAGAAGCGATTGCCGACAAGGTCGGCGGCCGTCAGCAGGCCGCCGATGCCGTAGACGCCGTCCTGGACGCCATCGTCCGGGCGGTCGTCACCGGGGAGCGAGTTTCGGTCACTGGATTCGGTTCGTTCGAGAAGGTGGAGCGGCCCGCCCGGTACGCCCGTAACCCGCAGACCGGGGAGCGCGTGCGGGTCAAGAAGACCTCGGTGCCCCGCTTCCGCCCCGGTCAGGGCTTCAAGGATCTGGTGAGCGGCTCCAAGAAGCTCCCGCGCGGCGGCGAGGTCGCCGTGAAGAAGGCCCCCAAGGGCAGCCTCCAGGTGGCGGCGAAGAAGGCCGCGGCCAAGAAGGCGACCGCCAAGAAGGCTCCTGCGAAGAAGGCACCCGCGAAGAAGGCCGCCGCCGCGAAGAAGGCGCCGGCCAAGGCGGCGGCGAAGAAGACCACCGCCAAGAAGGCCGCGGCCAAGAAGGCACCGGCCAAGGCCGCGGCGAAGAAGGCCCCGGCGCGCAAGACGAGCGCCCGTAAGACCAC
>NZ_JBHYVB010000213.1:13695-18601 GCF_042750115.1 Streptomyces sp. NPDC059455 | reverse complement strand
CGTTCACACGGGGGACCGCGCTGGTACGGAACCGTCTCGTCAGGAGACCGACCCTACGGAGGCTGCCCTTACGAAGGCCGGTCTCGCGGAGGCTGCCCTTACGGAGGCCGTCCTTACGGAGACGGGGTGTGCGGGGCAGGACGCGGCCACTGCCCCGCACCGGGCGGGCCGGACGCCGGGCACGACGCCGGGCGACGGGGAGGCCACGGGCGAGGGCCCGGGCGGGGGCGTGGAGCCGCGCAGGCTGCGGTTCGCCGCCCTCGGCGACTCGCTCACCGAGGGGCTCGGCGACCCGGCGCCCGGCGGCGGATGGCGTGGCTGGGCCGCGCTGCTGGCGGCGGCCGGGCCGCACCCCGACGAGCCCGTGGAGTTCGTCAATCTCTCCCGCAGCGGGGCGCTGGCCGCCGATGTCGCCGACGAACAGCTGCCCGCCGCCCGCCGCGCCCGCCCGCATCTGGTGTCGGTCGTGGTCGGCGGGAACGACACGCTGCGCGACTCGTTCGACATCCGCCGGGTCGCCGAGGCCCTCGACCGTACGATCGGCGCGCTGCGCGCCGACGGCGCCGTGGTGCTCACCGCCTGCCTGCCCGACCCCGGGCGGATGCTGGGGCTGCCGTCCGCGCTGGCGCGCCCGCTGGGGCGCCGGATGCGCGCGGTGAACACCGTGGTGCACACGCTGTCCCAGCGCCACGAGGCGGTCCATGTGGAGCTGAGCGACCACACCTGGGTCGCCGACCGGCGGGCGTGGAGCGTGGACCGGCTGCATCCGAGCGAGCTCGGGCACCGGCTGCTGGCCAGGGAGTTCCACAGCGCCCTGCGCGCCCGGTCCATCGCGACCGGTGCCCCGCCGTCCCTGGAGCTCAACGGCCCCGCGCCCTCGCGCACCGCCTCCGCGTGGTGGATGGCGACCCGCGGCACCCGCTGGATCGCGGACCGCTGCACCGACCTCCTGCCCGGCCTGGTCGCGCTGGCGGCCCTGGAATGGCGCCACCGCCTCAAGGGCACCGCACATCTGCTCGAGGACCGGGACCGGCGGGCGACAATCGCCGCGCTCACCGCGGTGACCCGCGGCCCGGCCCCCGCCCACCTCCCGCACCCGTCCACCACCGACCCACTGCCCCATCCGTCCGCCGAGCCGCTCGCCCAGCGGTCGGCTCCCGCGTCCGCCGACCCGGTGCCTTCCCCGCCCGCCGATCCGCTCATCGCCGACACACCGTCGTCCGCTGCGACAATGGCGGGGTGACGGGTCGCTGGGAATTCTGGATCGACCGGGGCGGAACCTTCACGGACGTCGTCGGCAAGCGTCCGGACGGCCGCCTGGTCACCCGCAAGCTGCTGTCCCACCACCCCGAGCGCTATACGGACGCCGCCGTCGCCGGGATCCGGCGGACGCTGGGGCTCGGCCCCGGCGATCCGGTCCCGGCCGACCGGATCGACGTCGTCAAGATGGGCACCACGGTCGCCACCAACGCCCTCCTGGAGCGCAAGGGTGAGCCGACCGTCCTCGTCGTCACCGAAGGGTTCCGGGACGCGCTGCGCATCGCGTACCAGAACCGCCCCCGCCTCTTCGACCGCCGGATCCTGCTCCCCGAGGCGCTGTACGACCGGGTGGTGGAGATCCCCGAGCGGGTGGACGCCCATGGCGAGGTCGTCCGCCCCCTGGACCTGGACGCCGCCGCCGAGGCGCTGCGCGCCGCCCACCGCGACGGCTTCCGCAGCGCCGCCGTCGTCCTGCTGCACGGCTATCGGTACGCCGCGCATGAACAGGCGGTCGCCGCGGTGGCGCGCGACCTCGGCTTCGCCCAGGTGAGCTGCTCCCACGAGGTCAGCCCGCTGATGAAGCTGGTGTCCCGCGGTGACACCACCGTGGTCGACGCGTATCTGTCGCCCATCCTGCGCCGCTATGTGGAGGACGTGGCCGCCGAACTGCGCGGTATCCGGCTGATGTTCATGCAGTCCAACGGAGGGCTGCGGGAGGCCGCGCACTTCCGGGGCAAGGACGCGGTGCTGTCCGGGCCCGCGGGCGGTGTGGTGGGCATGGCGCGCTCCTCCGGCGAGGGCGGACACGACCGCGTCATCGGCTTCGACATGGGCGGCACCTCGACCGATGTCTCGCACTACGCGGGCGAGTTCGAGCGGATCTTCGGCACCGAGGTCGCCGGGGTGCGGATGCGCGCCCCGATGATGAACATCCACACCGTGGCGGCGGGCGGCGGTTCGGTGCTCCACTTCGACGGCCGGCGCTACCGCGTGGGGCCGGACTCGGCCGGTGCCGTCCCCGGCCCCGCCTGCTACCGGCGCGGCGGCCCGCTGACCGTGACCGACGCCAATGTGATGCTCGGCCGGATCCAGCCGGACCACTTCCCGGCGGTCTTCGGCCCGCACGCCGACCAGCCGCTGGACGCGGCGACGGTCCGGGAGCGCTTCGCCGCGCTCGCCGAGGAGATCGCGGAGGCGACCGGCGACCGGCGCGGACCGGAGGAGGTCGCGGCGGGTTTCCTGGACATCGCGGTGCTCAACATGGCCAACGCGGTCAAGAAGATCTCCGTGCAGCGCGGCCGTGACGTCACCCGCTACGCGCTCACCAGCTTCGGCGGCGCGGGCGGCCAGCACGCCTGCGCGGTCGCCGACGCGCTCGGCATCGGCACGGTGATCGTGCCGCCGCTCGCGGGGGTGCTCTCCGCGTACGGCATCGGGGTGGCCGACGCCACCGCCATGCGCGAGCAGGCCGTCGAGGCGGAGCTGGGCGAGGAGACGCTGCCGCGGGTGCGCGAGCTGTGCGCGCGGCTGGCCGATCAGACCCGTGGCGAACTCCTCGCGGACGGGGTCCCGGAGGACACCCTGGACACCGTCGCCCGGGTCCATCTGCGGTACGCGGGCACCGACTCCAGCATCCCCGTACCCGTAGGCTCCGCCTCCGCGATGACCGAGGACTTCGTCCGGGCGCACCGCACCCGCTACGCCTTCACCATGGACAAGCCGCTGGTCGTCGAGGCGGTGTCGGTCGAGGCGGTCGGCGCGTCCGGACCCACCGGCGGCCATGCCGTGGAACGGCCGCCCAGGGAGGGCGAACTGGCGCCCGTGACGACCGTAAGGATGTTCTCGGACGGACACTGGCAGCGGACGGAGCTCTACGAACGCGACCGTATGCGCCCCTCGGACCGGGTCACCGGGCCCGCGATCGTCGCCGAGGAGGACGCCACCACCGTGGTCGATCCGGGCTGGCGGGCCACCATGGGCGAGCGCGGCCATCTGCTGCTCACCCGGGTCCGGCCGCGCCCGAGCACCACCGCGGTCGGCACCGAGGTGGACCCCGTGATGCTGGAGGTCTTCAACAGCCTCTTCATGGCCATCGCCGAACAGATGGGCGTCCGCCTGGAGCACACCGCCCACTCCGTCAACATCAAGGAGCGGCTCGACTTCTCCTGCGCACTCTTCGACACCGAGGGCAACCTCATCGCCAACGCCCCGCACATCCCGGTCCACCTGGGCTCCATGGGCGAGTCCATCAAGGAGGTGCTGCGGCGCAACGGGGGCGCGATGCGGCCCGGCGATGTGTACGCGATCAACGACCCGTACCACGGAGGCACCCATCTGCCGGATGTCACCGTGGTCAGCCCGGTCTTCGACGAGCCGGGGGACCAACTGCTCTTCCTCGTCGCCTCGCGCGGCCACCACGCCGAGATCGGCGGCATCACCCCCGGCTCCATGCCCGCCTTCAGCCGCACCATCCAGGAGGAGGGCGTCCTCTTCGACAACTGGCTGCTGGTACGGGACGGGGCGCTGCGCGAGCGGGAGACCCGCGAGTTGCTGACCGGCGGGCCGTATCCGTCCCGCGCCCCGGACGCCAACCTCGCCGATCTGCGCGCCCAGATCGCCGCCAACGAGAAGGGCGTCCAGGAACTGCGCCGGATGATCGGGCAGTTCGGCCTCGACGTCGTGCACGCCTATATGGGCCACGTCCAGGACAACGCCGAGGAGTCGGTGCGCCGTATCGTCGCCGGGCTGCGCGACGGCTCGTACCGCTACGAGACCGACGGCGGGGCGGTCATCCGCGTCAGCCTCACGGTGGACCGCGACGCGCGCGGCGCCGTCCTGGACTTCACCGGCACCTCGCCCCAGCGGCCGGGCAACGACAACGCGCCCAGCTCGGTGGTGATGGCGGCCGTGCTCTATGTCTTCCGGACGCTGGTGGCCGAGGACATCCCGCTCAACAGCGGCTGTCTGAAGCCCCTGGAGGTCCGCATCCCCGAGGGCTCCATGCTGGCGCCCGTCTTCCCGGCCGCCACGGTCGCCGGGAACGTCGAGACCTCCCAGGCCGTCACGGGCGCCCTGTACGCGGCCCTGGGCGTCCAGGCCGAGGGCTCCGGCACGATGAACAACGTCACCTTCGGCAATGACCGCGTCCAGTACTACGAGACGGTCGCCAGCGGCTCCGGCGCGGGGGACGGCTTCGACGGCGCCGACGCCGTACAGACCCATATGACCAACTCCCGGCTGACCGACCCCGAGGTGCTGGAGTGGCGCTATCCGGTGCGGGTCGAGAGCTTCGCGATCCGCCGGGGCAGCGGCGGCCGCGGCCGATGGCGCGGCGGCCACGGCGTCACCCGCCGCATCCGCTTCCTGGAGCCGATGACCGTCGCCCTCCTCACCGGCCACCGCCGGGTGGCCCCGTACGGCATGGCCGGTGGTGAACCGGGAGCGCTGGGCGCGAACCTGATCGAGCGCGCCGACGGTTCGGTGGACCGCCTGGACGGCCGTGACGCGGCGGACGTCGGGGTGGGGGACGTCCTGGTCGTCCACACCCCGGGCGGCGGGGGGCCCGGCGCGCCCGCGGTGGGCGGGGGCGGGGTGTCGGTGGGGGGGGGCCGTTTGGACGCAAGACCGACGCGGACGCAATCCACCC
>NZ_JBHYVB010000213.1:0-13685 GCF_042750115.1 Streptomyces sp. NPDC059455 | reverse complement strand
CGCGCGCGCGGGGGTGGGGGGGCCCCGCGCGCCCGCGGGCCCGCCGGGGGGCGGGGGGGGGGCTGCGGGCGGGTACCCCCCCCCCCGGGGGGGCGGCCCCCACCCCCCGCCGGAGGAGGCCGGGGACGGGTTGTCGGTGGCGGATGCCAGATTGGACGCATGACCGACTGGCAGGACATCCACGACTGGACGGATCTGCGGGCCGTGCGCGCCGCGCTCGCCGCGGGGGCCGACCCCGACCGCGTCCTCGGCGGTCATATGGCGCCGCTGCACTCCGCGGCCTGCTCGGGGAGTGCCGAGGTGCTGGCCGAACTGCTCACGGTGGCACGGGAGGTGGACCAGCCGGACGCGGCGGGTCGCACCCCGCTGTGGCACGCGGTGCGCAACTGGGACCGGGAGAAGGCGTCGGCGCTCATCGCGGCCGGGGCCGACCCCTGGCGGCGCCGGGAGACGGACGCTGCCCTGGCAGGCTGACGTGATGGCGTCCACGACGCCAGCTCGCCAGGGCAGCGCGGCCGTCTCGGTCTTCGACCACCGTTCTTTGGCAGCGAGCGGGAGTGAGCCCGCACACTGGCACGCCCCGAACGGTCTTGAGCGCACTGGTCCCCGGCGTACTCGTCCCCGGGGCAGCGACACGCATCCCGTGCGTGGTCCGATCCCGGGAGGCCAGTTCCCTGTGCGATCTGGCCAATTGAGTACGGCCAGAGGCGACGGGGAGGCCTTGGACCATCTCTCTGGTGGAGCAGGGGCCCCGCACGCTGGCACCGCACCCGGCGTCCCAGATCGCACCGCTTACGCTATCCCGGCCCCTGCACGGCACCGCAAGCCCGGGAAGCGACAATCACACGATCGAGCTAAACCGACCTCGTACACGCTCCCCGACAAGCAGTTCCAACCCCCTCCATAGCCCGTGACGGGGGCGATGTGCTCCTGCGAGGAGGTCATGCTCGACCCGGAGCAGGGCGATCCGGAGGAGGCATGGCGCTATCGCTTCGGGGACGGCGGTCATCCGTCCGGCTGGACGGCGCGGGCGCTGGCGATGGCCGCCGCGGTCACGGGGGTCGCGGTCGACGGCGGTCCGCGGTGGATCGGCCGGCCGGGCAGCAGCGTCATCCTGCTGCCCGAGCGGCTGCGGGACTGACGCCCGGCCGACTGCGGGACTGATGCCCGAGGGGCCCCAGGCCGCCCCCGGGCTCAACCAGGCAGCCCGATATGAGGCATGGCGTGATCGGATCCGTTTGCCGCCGCCACGATCGGAAACCCGAACCTTGTCAAAGCCCGCCTGACGCGCCCGCATGACCCACGGGCGCCCGCCCCGCGCACCCCGTGCGTGAGCCCGACGGCGGGTGCTTTCAGCAACGTCGTTCACGGAAGGGGCAGCCATGGCCTGGTGGCATAACGCCGAATGCACGCACGAGGATCCGGAGCTGTTCTTCCCCGTGGGGGTGGCGGGACCGGCCGCCCGGCGGCAGGAGACGCTGGCCAAGGAGGTCTGCCGGCGCTGTCCGGTGATCCAGGAATGCCTGGACCACGCGCTGGAGAGCGGAATGACCCACGGGGTCTGGGGCGGCACCGGTGAGGAGGAGCGCCGCGCGCTGCGCCGCAAGGCACAGCGCAGGGAGCGCGTCGGCGCACGGCGCGCCCGTTAGACGCCGTCCGGGACGGTGCGCCGCGCAGGCGGCCCCCAGGAGGCCCGGCCCAGCGGGGTGAACCGCACCGGAGTGCCGGGGACGGCCTGCGCCGCGGCGGCCAGATACCGCTCCGGCACGACGCCCACGACCGGGTAGCCGCCGGTCGTCGGATGGTCGGCGAGGAAGAGCACCGGCCGTCCGTCCGGCGGGACTTGGAGCGCGCCGAGCGCCATGCCCTCACTGGCCAGCTCACCGTCCCGCGCCCGCTCCAGTGAGGGGCCCTCGGTCCGCAGTCCGATCCGGTTGCTCGCGGCCGAGACGCGGAAGTCCCCGGTGGTAAGGGTGCGCAGTCCCGCGGGGGTGAACCAGTCGTCGCGCGGGCCGAGCACCACGGGGAGCACCAGTTCGGGTGCGACGCCCCGATGCGGCACTTCGTCCACGGCGGGCACCGGCCCGCGCGGCCGCCCGAGCCGCAGCACCGCGCCGTCCACGAGCGGCGCCGGGCCCAGCCCGGACAGCACATCCGTGGCCCGGCTGCCCAGCACCGGCTCGGCCTCCACACCGCCGTCGAACGCCACATAGCTGCGCACCCCGTGGGCGGCGGCCCCGGCCTCCAGGAGCGCGCCCGACGGCACCCGTACGGCCGAGCCCCATGCGACGGGGCGGCCGTCGACCGCGACCGGGCAGGGCGCGCCGGTGACCGCGACCGTCGCCGGGCGGCGCAGCCGCACCGCACAGCCGGTGAGCGTGGTCTCCAGGGTCGCGGCCCCTTCGGCGTTGCCCACCAGGCGGTTGGCGAGCCGGTGGGCGGGCTGGTCGAGCGCCCCCGAGCGGCCCACCCCGAGATGGGCATGGCCGACGCGGCCGAGATCCTGGACGGTGGTCAGGGCTCCCGGCCGTACGACGACGAAGGCGCTGTCGGTCATGGCGCCGCCCCTTCCGGGGCCGCGCCATCCGATACCGGGATGAAGCAGACGCGAGTGCCGGGGGTGAACAGCGCCGCCGGTTCCCGCGCGGTGTCCCAGAGCACGGCGTCCGTGGTGCCGATGAGCTGCCAGCCGCCGGGGGACGAGCGCGGATAGACGCCCGTGTACCCGCCCGCGAGGGCCACCGAGCCGACCGGCACCCGCGTCCTGGGCGTCGCGTGGCGCGGTACGTGGAACCGCTCGGGCAGCCCCGTCAGATAGCCGAAACCGGGCGCGAAGCCGCAGAAGGCCACCCGGAACTCGGCGCCGGAATGGATCCGTACGGCCTCCCCGGGCGTCACCCCCCACCGCCGTGCGACCTCGTCCAGATCGGGCCCGTCGTAGCGCACGGGCACCTCGACGATCTCGCTGTCGCCCCGGTCGAGGGGCGGTATCCGCCAGCCGGGCAGCTCGGCGGCGAGCCGCCCGGGGTCGGCGAGCCCGTCGAGGAACACGGTCCGGGCGGCGGGCACGATCTCGCGCACGGCGGGCAGCCGCCGCTCGGCGGCGCGGCGCAGCAGCTCGGCGTGGAGCGCCTCGGCCGCCTCACCGCTGTCGAGCTCGATGAGCAGCCCGTGCTCGCCGACGGGCAGGGTCCGCACCGTCATATGAACGCCGCCACGCGCACCCCGGCGGCGGCCAGCTCGGACCGCACCCGGCGGGCGAGGTCGGCGGCGCCTGGGGTGTCGCCGTGGACGCACAGCGAGCGCACGTCCACCTCGATGCGCCGTCCGTCGATCGAGGTCACCGCGCGGTCGCGGGCGAAGCCCAGGGCGCGCTTGACCACCGTGTCCGGGTCGTGGACCACGGCGCCGGGATCGGTGCGCGGCACGAGCGTCCCGGCGGCCGTGTAGGCGCGGTCGGCGAACGCCTCGGCGATCACCGGCAGCCCGGCCGCACGGGCCGCCTCGTGCAGCCGGGACCCGGGCAGCCCCAGCACCGGCAGCGAACCGCCGGCGGCCAGCCCGACGCCCTCGACCACGGCGGCGGCCTGCGCCTCGTCGTGCACGCTGCGGTTGTAGAGCGCGCCATGGGGCTTGACGTAGTGCACCCGCGTCCCGGCGGCACGCGCGAAGATCTCCAACGCGCCGATCTGATAGGCGATCTCGTCGGCCAGCTCCCGGGGCGGGACGTCCATGCTGCGCCGGCCGAAACCGGCCAGGTCCCGGTAGGAGACCTGGGCCCCGACGCGCACCCCGCGCTCGGCGGCCAGCTCGCACACCCGGCGCATGGTCGAGGGGTCCCCGGCGTGGAAGCCGCAGGCGACATTGGCGCTCGTGACGATGGACAGCAGGGCCTCGTCGTCGGTGAGCCGCCAGCGGCCGAACCCCTCGCCGAGGTCGGCGTTGAGATCGATGGACAGGTTCGCCAAGGATGCGGTCATATCCGTCCGTTCGGGCGTGGGGGATACGTGAGGGGATGCGGATGGCACCACAAGGTAAGCGATCGTTGAACGATCCGACAAGACGCTTGTTGTCCGGCGACGGTTTCTGGGCTTGACTTCTCGCTATACGGGACGAACGAGACACCGAACAGGGGCTGATGTGGCGAACGGGGCAAAGGGTGCAAACCGCCGTTCCGGCGAGCCGTCGGACGAGTCGCCGGGCGAGTCGCGGGAGATGTCGGAGGCGCCGGGGACGGCGGAGGCCGCGGAGCCGGTGGAGCCGGCCGGGTACGCCCCGGTCCCCGGTCTCGCCGCCGGGCTCGAGGCCGACCGGGCGCTGCTGGGGCGCACCAGCACGGCGGAGCGCGTCGCGGACATCCTGCGCGACCGCATCGCCGAGGGGTTCTTCCCGCCCGGCACCCGGTTGTCCGAGGACAGCGTGGGCGGCGCGCTCGGCGTCTCGCGCAACACCCTGCGGGAGGCGTTCCGCCTGCTGACCCACGAGCGGCTGCTGGTGCACGAGCTGAACCGCGGCGTCTTCGTCCGCGTCGTCACGGTGGACGACCTCAACGACATCTACCGCGTGCGCCGGCTCGTCGAATGCGCGGCGGTGCGCGGCCTGGGCGAGCCGCCGTACGAGGTGCGGGCGGTCGAGGCGGCGGTCCTGGCGGGCGAGCGCGCCGCGCGGGACCGGGCCTGGGAGGACCTGTCCACCGCCAATATCCGCTTCCACCAGGCGATCGTCTCCCTCGCCGAAAGCCCCCGCGCCGACGAACTGATGCGCGCGGTGCTGGCCGAGCTCCGGCTGGTCTTCCATGTCATGGCCGACCCCCGCCGCTTTTACGCCCCCTACCTGGTGCGCAACCGCCAGATCCTGGAGGTGCTCCAGGGCGGCGACGCGATGGAGGCCGAGCGGCTGCTCGCCTCCTATCTGGACGATTCCCAGGGGCAGTTGGCCGACGCCTACCGGCGGAAGATGTCCCGGCGATAGAGGTTTCCCAGCGGTAAACGATCCGGCGAGGCCGGAACAAGTTTGTTTCAGACTCTTGTCGGATCGTTGAACGAACGCCTAGCCTCCGGTGCACTCTCCTCACGCCCCCCGTGAGGTCCTTGTGCGCGGAAGGCGGGACGCATGATCGTTCTCCTTGGCGTCCTCGTGGTGATCCTCGGATTCGCCACACGACGCAACCCGTTGCTGGTGGTGGGGGTCGCCGGCATCGCCACCGGACTGCTGGCCAAGCTCTCGCCCCAGGAGATCCTGGCGGCCTTCGGCAACGGCTTCGCCTCCAGCCGCTCGGTGACGATCTTCGTCATCACCCTGCCCGTGATCGGCCTCCTGGAGCGCCACGGCCTCCAGGAACAGGCCCGTACCCTCATCGGCCGGCTCGGCAAGCTCACCACCGGCCGGTTCCTCGCCCTCTACCTGCTGCTGCGCCAGCTCACCGCCGCCCTCGGCCTCACCAGCATCGGCGGCCCGGCCCAGAGCGTCCGGCCCATGGTCGCGCCGATGGCCGAGGGCGCCGCGGAGCGCCGCCACGGCCCGCTGCCCGAGCGGGTCCGCGAGCGCGTCCGCTCGTACTCCGCCAGCGCCGACACGGTCGGGCTGTTCTTCGGCGAGGACTGCTTCCTGGCCATCGGCTCGATCCTGCTGATCACCGGGTTCGTCAACACCACGTACCACACCCATCTGGAGCCGCTTCAGCTGGCGCTGTGGGCCATCCCCACCGCCGTCTGCGCGTTCCTCATCCACGGCTTCCGGCTGATGCGCCTGGACCGCTCACTGGACCACGACCTCGCCGCCTCCGGCGGCCGATCCGCTGCCGAGGGCAGCCGCACCGCGGAGGAAGCCAAGTGATCAAGGCGGAGTGGTTCTACTGGCTCGTCGGCGCCGTCTTCCTCGCCATGGCCGCCCAGATGGCTGTCGACCGCACCAACCCCAAGCGGCTCGGCTCGGCCGCCTTCTGGGGGCTGCTCGGCGGCTGCTTCTTCTACAGCAGCTGGGTGGTGGAGAAGAAGGCCCCGGCCGAACCGCTGGGCGTCGCCGTCCTCGCCATGGTCTGCCTGGGCGGCTTCCCGCTCACCGGGCGCGGTGTGCCGCGCACCACCACGCCCGAGCAGCGCGTCGCATCGGCCGCCCGGCTCGGCAGCAAGCTGTTCGTCCCGGCGCTCACCATCCCGCTGGTCGCCGTCGTCTGCGCCTCGGCCGTCAAGCACTGGCACATCGGGGGCGAACCGGTCCTGGAGGCCGGCAGCGAGACCATCCTCGGCCTCGGCTTCGGCGCGATCGTCGGACTGCTGGTCGGCATGGTCGTGGTGCGCGAGCGGCGGCCCGCGGTGCCCCTGCACGCCGGCCGGAGCCTGCTGGAGTCGATGGGCTGGGCGCTGCTGCTGCCCCAGCTGCTCGCCGTGCTCGGCTCCATCTTCCAGGAGGCGGGGGTCGGCACCCAGGTCGGCAAGATCACCGAACAGGTGCTGCCGGAGGGCCAGAAGTACGTCGCCGTGGCCGTCTACTGCGTGGGAATGGCCCTGTTCACCGTCATCATGGGCAACGCCTTCGCCGCCTTCCCGGTGATGACCGCCGCCATCGGCTGGCCCGTGCTCATCCAGCAGATGCACGGGGACGCGCCCGTCGTCCTCGCCGTCGGCATGCTGGCCGGTTTCTGCGGCACGCTCGTGACCCCCATGGCCGCCAACTTCAATCTGGTGCCCGCCGCCCTGCTGGAACTCAAGGACCAGTACGGGCCCATCAAGGCGCAGATTCCCACCGCCGGGGCGCTGTTGGTCTGCAACATCGCCATCATCTCGCTGTTCGCCTTCTGAAGGGGGCCGCTGCTGTGACCCGCGTGCTTCTCACCGGCTTCGAACCCTTCGCGGGTTCGGCCGTCAACCCGTCGTGGCAGGCCGTGTCCCTCGTGGCCGCCGATCCGCAGCCCGGCACCGAGGTCACGGCCGTACAACTCGCCTGCGTCTTCGGCACCGCCCTCGAGGAACTGGCCGCCGCCGTGGCGGCGGCCGACCCCGACCTGGTGCTGTGCGTGGGCCAGGCGGGCGGCCGTCCCGGCGTCACCGTCGAGCGAGTGGCGATCAACGTGGACGACGCCCGCATACCCGACAACGCCGGACGTCGGCCCATCGACGAACCGGTGGTCGAGGGCGGCCCCGCCGCCTACTTCGCGTCCCTGCCCGTCAAGGCGTGTGTCGCGGCCGTCCGCGAGGCCGGGATTCCGGCCGCCGTCTCACAGACCGCCGGAACGTTTGTGTGCAACCACGTCTTCTACGGTCTGGCCCATCTCATCGCCACCGAGCGGCCCGCCCTGCGCGGCGGCTTCGTCCACCTCCCGTACGCGCCCGAACAGGTCGTGGACGGCGCCGAACCCGCACTGCCCGCCACCATGGCCGCCGACGCGCTGCGGGCGATCATCGGGGCCGCCGTGAGCACCCGGACCGATCTGCGCGTCGCCGAGGGGGCGACGCATTGAACGCTTACGAGCCGAACGCGGCGGACGAGCCGGATGAGATGAACGCGGCGGACGAGCCGGATGAGATGAACGAGCCGGATGAGATGAACGAGCCGGACGAGCCGGACGAGATGGATGAGCCGGACGGGACGGGGAGTGAACTCGGCCGGTACGCGGCCCGGTTCGCGGCCCTCGCCACCGCCAACGTCACCCGGGCCTACCCCAACGCCCCCGCGCATCTGCTGCGCGGGCCCGAGGACCTGGTCGAGCCGCGCCGGCACCACCCCGCCTTCTACGGCTCCTACGACTGGCACTCCGCGGTGCATATGCACTGGCTGCTGGTCCGGCTGCTGCGCCGCTGCCCCGACCGCGTCCGCGTCGACGAGGTCACCGCCGTACTGGACGGGCACCTTACGGCCGATGCCCTCGCCGCCGAGGCGGACTATCTGCGCGCCCATCCCTCCTTCGAGCGCCCTTACGGATGGGCCTGGCTGCTCGCGCTGACCGCCGAGTGCCGGAGCCTGCCGGGGCCCGCGGGCGAGCGCTGGGCCAAGGCCCTGGAACCGGCCGCCGACGCCGTCCGCGCACTGCTGGGCGGATGGCTGGAACGCGCCACCTACCCAGTGCGGCACGGCGTCCACACCAACAGCGCCTTCGCCCTCGGCCTGGTCCTGGACAGCGCGGCCGCCGCGGGCGTCAAGGGGATCGTCGAACCGGTCACCGAGGCCGTCCTCGACTGGTTCGCCGACGACCGTGACGCCCCCGTCCACTGGGAGCCCTCCGGGCAGGACTTCCTCTCGCCCGCGCTCACCGAGGCCGAGACGGTCTCCCGGGTGCTGTCGGAGGAGGAGTTCGCGCGCTGGCTGGAACGCTTCCTCCCCGGCGTCGAATGGGGCGCGCCCGTCACCGTGCTCACCCCGCCCATCGTCTCCGACCCCGCCGATCCGCATATCGGTCACCTCCTCGGCCTCATCCTCAGCCGGGCCGCCGCGCTCCGCCGCCTGGCCGCCGCCCTGCCGCACGGCGACCCGCGCGCGGACGTGCTGCGGACGGCGGCCCGTGACCATCTGGCCGCCGGGCTCCCGGCCACCGTCTCCGGGGACTTCACCGGCGACCACTGGCTCGCCACCTTCGCGGCGCTCGCCCTGGACGGACCACCGGCCGGTGAGCCGTAGACTGACGGATCGGTGAGGTGCGGGGGACGCGCTGGTGTACGCGCGTCCACGCGCGGGGGACCTGGTGTGTCATAGCGGGATCTCCGTGCCGTTTCGTACGTTGTCGGTGCGACCGCCTACTCTGTGCGACGTGACATCTCCACCCCCGGGGGCCGCCGCGCCCCAGCTCAACACCGCTGAAGGGGCCGCCCGGCCGGCCCCGGGCCCGGCCGCCGACGAGGGCCTGGCCCGGCGGCTGCGCGCGCTCGCCTGCACCGCGCCGCTGCACGACCTGGACGCGCGCAAGGCCAACCTCGCGGGGGAGTACGGGGTGTACGCGATGGCGGAGGTCGCCCTCGCCGCCATCGACCTCGTCACGCTCCACATGGACTTCGACACCGGCGCCGACCACGAGCAGATAGTGGCCAGGCTGCTGCCCCGGGTGGCGGCCCAGGCCCCCGGGCGCACCGCCGCCGAGCACGACCGGGTCGCCCGCTGGGTGCTGGAAAACCTGATCAACGTCGGCAGTGTGGACCGCGGCTTCCGCGCCGTTTACGGCATCTTCGGGCCCGATGGGGTGTATGTCCGCAGGGACTACGACTTCAAGCTGATCGAGGAGGTGCCGGGGCCCGGCGGCAGCGTCTATCTGCGCACCACCGACGAGGCGGTCAACGTCCTGGTCGGCGCCCTCGACACGGATGTCACCAGCGCCCAGATCGCCGCCGAGGTCAAGCTGGAGGTCCTGATCAGCCGGGGCCGCCTCGCCGACGCCCAACTCGCCGCCGAGCAGGCCCGCTACCGCACCGTGCAGTATTCGGAGACGCTGCGCCGCACCCTCGACGCCACCCGGCGCAACGTCCGCGCCGTCGACTGGCTGAGCACCGTCCCCGAGCTGATCAGCGAGGCGCTCGACCACGTCGCCGACCGCTACCGCCACGAGAACGCGATCCTCACCAATATCCGCAAGGCGCGTGACGAGGCCGAGAGCGCCGAGCACAAGCGGCGCGCCGCCGAACTCGTCGACATCGTCAAGGACTGCATCCGGCGCCACACCCAGCTGCAGTCCCGGCTGCTGGAGGCCGGTCCGCTGTTCCGCGCCGAGCAGGACCGCCAGGCCTTCGCACCCCCGGCCCCGCGCTCCGGATACGACCTGTACGGACAGCTGCTGGCACCCGTCCTCCCGCTGCCCCTCGAGCGCGCGGGCCGGGTCACCGACGCGTTCTTCGCCCGCGGCACGGGGCTGCGCACCCCGACCTCGGTGCGGATGAGCGACCTGGTCGAGATGCTGCTCACTCCGCCCGTGGAGCGGGAGCACCTCGGCGCGGAGATGCCCGAGCCGGACCTCATCGCCACCCCCGACGACAGCCGCTTCAGCGAGGAGCAGCTGGCGGTGGCCATGGAGCTGCTCGAACTGCCCGCGGACGCCCCGCGACGGCTGTCCGGGCTGCTCGCCGACGCCCGCCGCCGCGACCCCGATCTGCCCTATCTGATCGCCCTCCTCGCCGTCCACGCCGCCAGCCCCCCGGTCGGCACCGCCTACCGCCAGGGCGAGCAGCGGCTGCTGTTCGCCGTGGACGACGGCACCGAACTGGACGACCCCGAATTCGGCGGCGCCGACCTGATAGTGGGCACCGCCCTGCTGGACGCGGTCGGCATGGCGGCCGACCGCGCGGAGGTGGCGTGATGACCGCGACCCATGAGTACGCCCCGCGCGAGGAGGTTCAGCCGTGACCGAATACGACATCGACGAGATGACACCGCCGGACCCGGCCCCCGCCCCGGCGGCGGCCGGGCTGACGCCCGCCGACGCGGCCGACGCCGCGCGGCTGGTGGCCTTCGGGCTCCAGCCCAAGCTGTTGCCCGCGCGGGACGTCGAATACGCCGAGCTGCTGCGCCGGCACCGCGACGAACCGGCGTTCGCGCGCCTCACCGACGCCATCGCCGCCGGGCTCGGGCTCATCGTGCTGGAGGTGTCGACCCGCGCCGGAATGGCGGTGACCGCCGCCGAGGACTCCGTCTTCGCCGTCCGCATGGGCGACTACGCCCGCCGCGCCGCCACCGACTCCGCCGACCGCTTTCTGCACGGTCTCGCCCATCTCGCCGTCGCCGCCCTGGCGTTCCCCCGCCCCGAGGACCTCGCCGACGACGGCTATATCGGCCGCGTCACCGTCAACGGGGTCGACGCCTTCGTCCGCCAGGCGTGCCGGCGGCTGGAGGAGCGCGCCGAGGAGCAGGGGGAGAACACCGACCCCACCACCGGTGCGCCCGGATTGGAGTCCGCCTGGCGGGTCTACGCCCGGCGCAGCGCGACCGGCGCCACCAAGGACGCCCGCAGGCTCGCCGGTTCCACCACCGGCATCGTCGGCAAGGCCGCCGCCTTCCTGGTCGACTCCGGCTTCCTCCAGCGCACCGGGGACGAATCCGGTGGCACCTACCGCACGACCGCCCGCTACCAGCTCCAGGTGCGCGACATGGCGGCCTCCGCCGCCATGGCCGAGCTGCTGGAGCTCGGCGTCGTCCCCGTCAGCGACGGCGGCGCCACCCTGCTGCCCCCCGACCAGGGCGACGACCTCGACCTGGTGGCCGACGCCGGTCTCCCCTTCCACTCCTGAACCCGACGCCCAGCCCCCACCCGCCCGTCACCACCACGCCTTCCGACAACGAGAGTCCGCCGCCATGTACGAGCTGTCCCGGATCCGCCTCTACTCCATCGGGCCGGCCGGTGCGCGTTACGCCGACACCGTGCTGGACCTGCGCGGAGTCGGCGAGCCGGTGCCCAGCCCCGCGCCCACCCAGGCGGAGTTCTTCGAGGAGGAGCCGGTCGGCCCGCCGCGCCGCCCCGCCCCCGCCGGGGTGCTCTTCCTGGAGAACGGCGGCGGTAAGTCCGTCCTGCTCAAGCTGATCTTCTCGGTGATGCTGCCCGGCCATCGCAACACCCTGGGCGGCGCCAGCTCCGGTGTGCTGCGCAAGTTCCTGCTCGCCGACGACTGCGGGCATGTCGCGCTGGAGTGGCAGCACACCGTCACCGGTGAGACCGTCGTCGTCGGCAAGGTCAGCGAATGGCGCGGCCGTCAGGTCTCCAACGACCCGCGGAAGTTCGCCGAGGCGTGGTACTCCTTCCGGCCCGGCCCCGGGATGAGCCTGGACTCGCTGCCGGTCGCCGAGTCCGCGGCGGTGCGGCCCGCCGTCGAGGGCGCCTCCACCGCCCGTGGCCGCCGCCGCACCATGAAGGGCTTCCGTGACGCCCTTACGGAGGCCGTCAAGGCGTACCCGCATCTGGACGTGGTCTGGGTGGAGATCCACGAGCGCTGGAACGAACACCTCGGCGAGCTCGGCCTCGACCCCGAACTCTTCCGCTACCAGCGGGAGATGAACGCCGATGAGGGCGAGGCCGCCGGGCTCTTCGCGGTCAAGAACGACTCCGACTTCACCGACCTCCTGCTGCGCGCCGTCACCGACACCCGCGACACCGACGGGCTCGCCGACCTCGTCCATGGCTTCGCCCATAAGCTGGGGCGCCGCGCCGAGCTGACCGCCGAGCGTGAATTCACCGCTGGTTCGCTCGATCTGCTCCAGCGCATCGCGGACGCCGCGGAGCGGCGTGAGCAGGCGCGCGGTGTGCACGCGGGCGCCGAGCGCCGCACCCGTACGCTCGCCCGGCGGCTGTCCGCGCGCGGCGCGGAGGAGCGGGCGCGTACCGCCGAGCTCGCCGAGCGGGTCGCCTCCGCCGCCGAGGCCGTCACCGACGCCGAGGGCGCGCGTGGCCGCAGCGATCTCGTCGCCGCCGAACTCGCCTACCGGCACGCCTCCTTGGCGCTCGCCGCCGCCGAGAAGGGCGCCGCCGCGCAGCGCCGCGAGCTCAACGACGCCCGCACCCTGCACTCCGCCTGGCAGGCCGCCGAGACGGTGCTGCGCCACCGCGCCGCCGCCGACCGCTCCGCGCGCGTGGCCGCCGCCATCCGCGAGGCGGAGCGGGACGCGGCGCCCGCGCTCGCCGCCCGCGCCAAGGCCGCCGCCGACCTCGTCCGCGCCCTGCACGCGGCCGCGGAGGACGGCGAGCGGGTCGCCAACGGGGAGGAGGAGAGGTCCGCCGTCCTCCAGGAGGCGGGCGAGGCCGCCCACCGCGACGCCACCTCCGCCGCCACGGCGGCCCAGCGCGCCCGCAGCGACGCCGAGCATCTGCGGCAGCGGCTCGCCGAGGTCGAGCAGGAGACCGCCGAGGCCGTCCGCGCCGGATGGCTCGACGACTCCGCCCCCGACGCCGACCCGGCCCGCGCCGCGCTCGCCGCGAGCGATGCCGAGAAGACCACGGTCGCCGCCTTCGACGAGGCCCGCGAGACCGCCCGGCGCACCGCCGACCACGCGAAGTCGGCCGCCGCCGAGGAGGCCCGCGCCGAACTGGCCGCGGCGCGAGCGGTGGACGCGGCGCGGGCCGCGGAGTCCGCGTACGACGCGGAACAGCGCGCCGCGGAGGCGCTGGGCGCGGAGCAGCGCCTGGTCGAACTGCTGGGCCTGCCACAGTCCTCCGCCACCGTCCCCGCCCCCCGCGGCACCACCACTCGCCCGTCACCGGCGGACGCGCGCGCGGCGCGCGGGGTGACGGTGCGCATCCCGGACGCGGACGGCGTGGGCCGCCGAGGCGCCCGAGCCCTGCCGACCGACTCCGACCGCGCCGGGTGGATCACGGTCCATGTGGACGAGGAGGACACGGACGACGTCGGCCTCTCCCAACTCCCCGCCGCCTTCCGCGCGGACCCCTCCGCCCACACGATCCCCGTGGACGGCGAGCCCGCGTCCCACGACCACGGCTACGCCCCCGAGGAGCCCCCCACCGACATCCGCGAACGTTTCGCGGGAGAGGACTGCGCCGAGCCGTGCCCGGGGGACGGCCCCGCCCCCTTCGGCGGTGCACGGACGGATGCCGGACCGGTGGGCGAGGCGGAGGAGACGCGCCCCACTCGCCATGGAGCGGCGTCCGTTGAGGACACGGAGGCGGGCCCCGGAGAGACCCCCGGGCGTCGTCCGCTCGCGGCGGAGTCGCGGGCCCCGCGGCCGGGTGGGGGTCGGGTCGCCCATGGCCCCGACCCCCCCGC
>NZ_JBHYVB010000212.1:12132-18634 GCF_042750115.1 Streptomyces sp. NPDC059455 | reverse complement strand
CGCCGGAGCGAACCCGCTCCGGCGCGGCCGACGCCGTTCCAGGCCCTGGACGGCTCTCTGCGCCTCTGGTACGCCTCTCCCCGACTCGGAGCCCCACCCGGCGTCCGCGGCGCGCTCAGCGGCCGCTGGGGCGGTCCTGACTCCTCCGGAGAGGCTCGTACGGCAGGATGGGGGCCATGAGCGTGCGCGAGGACCCACAGGCCCAGCCCGTCAGGCCGACCTCCGAGGACCCGGTGGCCGCGGCCGGCAGCGAGCTGATCGGTGGGCCGACCGGGCGCCGGGCCCTGCTCGGCACGAGCTGGTGGACCCCCGTGCGGATCGTGGCGATCGTCGCCATCGGCATGTTCGCCCTGGGCATGGTGCAGAAGATGCCGTGTTACGACGGCGGCTGGTTCTACGGGGCCACCGCCCAGTACACCCACGCCTGCTACTCCGACATACCGCACCTCTACAACGGCCGCGGCTTCGCCCTCGACCTCGTCCCGTACTTCGACCGGATACCGGACAACGTCTCGGGCGGGATGCAGTACCTGGAGTATCCGGTCCTCACCGGCCTCTTCATGGAGGTCGCCTCCTGGATGACCCCGCACGGCGGCTCCATCCAGGACCGCGAGCAGATCTACTGGCTGGTCAACGCGGGCATGCTGATGATCTGCACCGCGGTCATCGCGGTCTGTGTGGCCCGTACGCACCGCCGCCGCCCCTGGGACGCGCTGCTGGTCGCCCTGGCCCCGGCCTTCGCGCTCACGGCCACCATCAACTGGGACCTGTTCGCCGTCGCCCTTACGGCCGCCGCCCTGCTGATGTGGTCCCGCAGCCGCCCGCTGGCCGCGGGTGTGCTGCTGGGGCTCGCGACGGCCGCGAAGCTCTACCCCGGGCTGCTGCTCGGTCCGCTGCTGGTGCTCTGCCTGCGGGCGGGGCGGCTGCGCGCCTTCTGGGCGGCCGCGGGCGGAGCCCTGGCCGCCTGGCTCGTGGTGAACCTGCCCGTGATGGTCAGCACGCAGGGCGGACTGCACATCCGCGACGGCTGGAAGACGTTCTACACCTTCAGCCAGGAGCGCCCCGTGGACTTCGGCTCCGTATGGCTGATCATCTCCCAGCGCACCGGGAACTCCCTGGAGGACGTCAACACCTACGGGACCGTGCTGATGGTCCTGGCCTGCGTCGGGGTGGCGGCGCTCGCCCTGTGCGCCCCGCGCCGTCCGCGCCTGGCCCAGCTGTCCTTCCTGATCGTCGCGGCGTTCGTGCTCACCAACAAGGTCTACTCACCGCAGTACGTGCTGTGGCTGATCCCGCTGGCCGCACTGGCCAGGCCGCGCTGGCGGGACTTCCTGGTCTGGCAGGCGTGCGAGGTCATGTACTTCCTGGGGATCTGGATGTACCTCGCGTACACGGGCAGCGGCGACCAGCACCGGGGGCTGCCCGCGGAGGGCTATCAGCTGGCGATCGCCGTGCATCTGCTGGGGACGCTCTATCTGTGCGCCCTGATCATCCGGGACGCGCTGGTGCCGGAGCGGGACCCGGTGCGCCGGGACGGGTCGGACGACCCCGGGGGAGGCGTGCTGGACCGGGCCCCGGACGCGTTCGTGCTGGGAGAGGCGCGGCGCGCTTCCCGCTATGAGGGCGCGGCGCTGGTGGACTGGGGCGTCCACCGGGAGTGAGCCCTGGACGGGAGCCCCTCCCGGTGGCGTGGGTTCAGCGGTCGAGCAGCCGGTCGAACTGTGTCGTGGTGTGCCGCAGATGTGCCACCAGCTCATCCCCCACCTGGGGCGCCTGGACATCGCTGGGCACGAACAGGATGGACACCTGCATATGCGGCGGCTCGGCGAACCACCGCTGCTTGCCCGCCCACACGAACGGCGAGAGGTTGCGGTTGACGGTCGCCAGACCTGCGCGGGCGACCCCCTTGGCGCGGGGCATCACCCCGTGCAGCGCCTTGGGCGCCTCCAGACCGACGCCGTGGGAGGTGCCGCCCGCGACCACGACCAGGTGGCCGTCGGATGCGGCCTTCTGCTGGCGGTAGCCGAAGCGGTCGCCCTTCGAGACCCGGGTGACGTCGAGCACCGAGCCCCGGTACTCCGTCGAGTCGTGGTCGCCCAGCCACAGCCGGGTGCCGATCCGCGCCCGGAAGCGGGTCTGCGGGAACTGCTGCTGCAGCCGGGCCAGTTCCTCGCCCTTGAGGTGGCTGACGAACATGGTGTGCAGCGGCAGCCGCGCCGCCCGCAGCCGGTCCATCCAGGCGATGACCTCCTCGACCGCGTCCAGGCCGTCGGTGCGGTCGAGCGGAAGGTGGATGGCGAACCCCTCCAGCCGGACGTTCTCTATCGCGGCGTGCAGCTTGGGCAGGTCCTCCTCGGTGACGCCGTGCCGCTTCATGCTGCTCATGACCTCGATGACCACGCGCGCGTTCACCAGGCCGTAGACGCCGTCGACCGACGAGACCGAACGGATCACCCGGTCCGGCAGCGGCACCGGCTCCTCACCGCGGCGGAAGGGAGTGAGCACGAGCAGGTCACCGCTGAAGAAGTCCTTCATCCGGGCGGCCTCGTAGGTGGTTCCGACCGCGAGGATGTCGCTGCCGAAGCGGGCGGCTTCCTCGGCCAGCCGCTCATGGCCGAAGCCGTAGCCGTTGCCTTTGCAGACCGGGACTAGCCCTGGGAACTGCTGGATCACCGTTTGCTGATGCGCCCGCCAGCGAGCGGTGTCGACGTAGAGGGTGAGCGCCATTGGCCGGTCCCGGAACCTTTCTCGTAGCCGCGGTGTATTGGAGGTATGGGAGACAGCGAATCGTGGTCAGCGGCGCGACATGTAGATGTCGAGCGCCTTGTGCAGGAGCTTGTTGAGCGGGAAGTCCCACTCGCCGAGGTATTCGGCAGCCTGCCCGCCGGTGCCCACCTTGAACTGGATCAGGCCGAAGAGATGATCCGTCTCATCGAGGGAGTCGCTGATGCCGCGGAGGTCATAGACGGTCGCGCCCAAGGCGTAGGCGTCGCGGAGCATCCGCCACTGCATCGCGTTCGAGGGCCGGACCTCGCGTTTGTGGTTGGCGGAGGCGCCGTAGGAGTACCAGACATGGCCTCCGACGATCAGCATCGTGGCGGCGGCCACGGCCTCGTTCTCGTGCATCGCGAAGTACAGCCGCATCCGGTTGGGGTCCTCGGTGTTGAGGGCCGTCCACATGCGCTGGAAGTAGCTGAGCGGGCGGGGCCGGAAGTGGTCGCGCTCCGCGGTGATCTCATAGAGCCGCTGCCACTCGGGCAGATGCTCGTAGCCGCCTTGGACGACCTCGACACCGGCCTTCTCGGCCTTCTTGATGTTGCGGCGCCACAGCTGGTTGAAGCCCTTGTGGACATCCTCGAGGGAGCGGTTCTCCAGCGGCACCTGGAAGACGTACCGCGGCTGGACGTCACCGAAGCCGGCCCCGCCGTCCTCGCCCTGCTGCCAGCCCATGCGCCGCAGCCGATCGGCCACCTCGAAGGCGCGCGGCTCGATGAAGGTGGCCTCGACATCGCGCAGCCGCTTGACGTCGGGGCTCTGGATGCCGGACTTGATCGCGGTCGAGTCCCAGCGGCGGATGATGACCGGCGGACCCATCTTCACGGAGAAGGCGCCCTGCTGCTTCAGATGCGCGAGCATCGGGCGCAGCCAGTCCTCGAGGTTGGGGGCGTACCAGTTGATGACCGGGCCCTCGGGGAGATAGGCGAGATAGCGCTTGATTTTGGGCAGCTGACGGTAGAGGACGAGACCGGCGCCGACGAGCTGACCCGTGGCGTCGAACCAGCCGAGGTTCTCCGAGCGCCACTCCGACTTGACGTCAGCCCATGCAGGCACCTGCATGTGGCTTGCCGCCGGCAGGCTCTGGATGTACGCCAGATGCTGCTCTCGGCTGATCGTCCTCAGGGTCAGGCTCATGTGGGGCGCTCCTCGGCAGGTTTGTCCCCAGGGTCGGGGCTCCGGCTCTCGCGCCGAAGCCTACTGCGACCGGGACACGCCCCGTTCGGGCCCGGGGACAACCGGGCTCCGGGCGGGCTCAGCCCAGCACGCCGCCGAAGAGTCCGCCATGTGCCATGCCGAGATAGAAGCCGACCCCGGCGGCACCGAGCCCGATGATCAGCAGGAACCGCTCACCGGTGGTCACGGACCTCAGCTGGCCCCAGGCACCGCTGACCATCCCGATCAGTCCGACCCACGAGCTGACCAGGTGGAGGTGGGGGAAATGAGCCGTGACGAAGGCGATCACGCCGATCACCAGGGTCACCACGGCGACCGTGTTCTCCAGGGGATGCGACTTGCCGTCGGTGTCCAGGAAGGTGAACAAGCCGTGCTGGGATCGTGCTGCCTGTGCCATGAGGCACCTCCAGGTAGGCACATAGAGCAAGGCGGCGAAGTGTTACGCCGCTCACACCCGATGTGTACAGATTGCGGGCCAAGACGCCCGGATTTCAAGCGGGCGGCAGGAGCCGGGTACTGTGTACCGTCCGCGGTGGTGTCTGTACTGACGCCGAAGCGGATACGCATCACGACCCTCCTGCCACGGAACGACCGTGGCCGCTGAGTCCAAAGGAGGTGGGTTCCACATGCGTCACTACGAGGTGATGGTCATCCTCGACCCCGATCTCGAGGAGCGCGCTGTCTCCCCGCTGATCGAGAACTTCCTTTCTGTCGTCCGTGAGGGCGACGGCAAGGTCGAGAAGGTCGACACCTGGGGCCGTCGTCGTCTCTCGTACGAGATCAAGAAGAAGCCCGAGGGCATCTACTCGGTCATCGACCTGCAGGCCGAGCCCGCGGTCGTCAAGGAGCTCGACCGCCAGCTGAACCTGAACGAGTCGGTCCTCCGGACCAAGGTCCTCCGTCCCGAGACCCACTGACCGCGTAAGCGTTCAGCGGTCATCGGGGCCGAATCGCAACGAGTAGCAAGCAGCCCAGCAGTACCCGCCGAGAGGTTCCCCCAATGGCAGGCGAGACCGTCATCACGGTCGTCGGCAATCTCGTCGACGACCCCGAGCTGCGTTTCACCCCGTCCGGTGCGGCGGTCGCGAAGTTCCGCGTCGCGTCCACTCCCCGTACCTTCGACCGGCAGACCAACGAGTGGAAGGACGGCGAGAGCCTCTTCCTCACGTGCTCGGTGTGGCGGCAGGCCGCGGAGAACGTGGCCGAGTCCCTTCAGCGCGGCATGCGCGTCATCGTGCAGGGCCGTCTGAAGCAGCGGTCCTATGAGGACCGCGAGGGGATCAAGCGCACGGTCTATGAGCTGGATGTCGACGAGGTCGGCGCCAGCCTGCGCAACGCCACAGCCAAGGTCACCAAGACCACCGGTCGCGGTGGTCAGGGTGGTTACGGCGGCGGTGGCGGTGGTGGCCAGGGCGGCGGCTGGGGCGGTGGCCCCAGCGGCGGCGGCCAGCAGCAGGGCGGCGGCGCTCCGGCCGACGACCCGTGGGCGACCGGCGCTCCGGCCGGTGGCCAGGGCGGCGGTGGTGGTGGCTGGGGCGGTGGCTCCGGCTCCGGCAACTCCGGGGGCTACTCGGACGAGCCGCCCTTCTAGACCCGAGGCGCTGTTTCACGTGAAACAGACCCGAGGTGTTGTTTCACGTGAAACAGCGCGCGGTCTGGTCAGGGCGACCAGCACACACTTCTTGATCACACTGGAGAGAGACAATGGCGAAGCCGCCTGCTCGCAAGCCTAAGAAGAAGGTTTGCGTGTTCTGCAAGGAGAAGATCTCCTACGTCGACTACAAGGACACGAACCTGCTGCGGAAGTTCATCTCCGACCGCGGCAAGATCCGTGCCCGCCGGGTCACCGGCAACTGCACCCAGCACCAGCGTGACGTCGCCACGGCCGTGAAGAACAGCCGTGAGATGGCGCTGCTGCCCTACACCTCCACCGCGCGATAAGGGAAGGGTGACCGACTCATGAAGATCATCCTCACCCACGAGGTCTCCGGCCTCGGCACCGCCGGTGACGTCGTGGACGTCAAGGACGGTTACGCCCGTAACTACCTGGTTCCGCGTGGTCTGGCGCTCCGCTGGACCAAGGGCGGCGAGAAGGACGTCGAGCAGATCCGCCGCGGTCGCCGCATCCGCGAGATCGCCACGATCGAGCAGGCCAATGAGGTCAAGGCTCGGCTCGAGGGCGTCAAGGTGCGCCTGAAGACCCGTGCCGGCGACGCCGGCCGGCTGTTCGGCTCCGTCACCCCGGCCGACATCGCTTCGGCGATCAAGGACGCGGGTGGCCCGGAGGTCGACAAGCGCCGCATCGAGGTGCAGGCCCCGATCAAGACCCTGGGCGCGCACCAGGTCTCGGTCCGTCTGCACGCCGAGGTTGCCGCCAAGGTCGGCGTCGAGGTCGTCGCCGCCTGACGACGGCCGTGACGGTCGCCGTCGGCACCGTGCACAGTGCACCGGAGGGGCGCCCCCCCGGATTGGGTGCGGGCCGCCCCCCTGTGGGACGTCCCCGCTGGGGGGTGGCGGCCGTTCCCTCACGCGGGGTGTTAGCCCCCCGGCG
>NZ_JBHYVB010000212.1:0-12122 GCF_042750115.1 Streptomyces sp. NPDC059455 | reverse complement strand
TGGGGGGGGCGGGGGGGGGCGCGCCCCAGCCCGCGGGTTGGCGCCGCCGCGCCGCGCCCCCACGCCCCCCCGGGGGGCCCCCCCCCGTGGGGGGGGGGCCCCCCCCTCCGCCGTGTCGGCCTTCCGCTGTGCTGGGTCTCCGCCTTGCCCTCCGCCGTGTTGTCCTCCGCCGTGCCGGGGGCTGACTGGCGGGACATGGACTCAGCTTCGTACCGCGCCGGTGACGATCCAGCGGCCGGAGCGGGTGCGCAGCCACAGGGTCGCCATCCGGACCGACATCATCAGCGCCATGGTGCACCACAGCGCCGTCAGGCCTCCGCCGAGCGAGGGCACCAGCAGCGCCACCGGGGCGAAGACGACCAGCGTGGCGATCATCGCCCAGGCCAGATACGGCCCGTCGCCCGCGCCCATCAGTACGCCGTCGAGGACGAACACCACACCCGAGACCGGCTGGATGAGGGCCGTGACCAGCAGGGCGGGCAGCAGGGCGTCCCGTACCGAGGAATCGGTGGTGAACAGGGGGATGAACAGCGGCCGGGAGGCGACGACCAGCAGCCCCAGCGCCACCCCGGAGGCGATACCCCACCGCACCATGCGGCGGCAGGCGGCCCGTGCCCCCTCCTCGTCACCCGCCCCCAGATAGCGTCCGATGATCGCCTGGCCCGCGATGGCGATGGCGTCCAGGGCGAACGCCAGCAGGCTCCACAGGGTGAGCACGATCTGATGGGCGGCGATATCGGTGTCGCCGAGGCGGGCCGCCACGGCCGTCGCGATCAGCATCACGGCGCGCAGCGAGAGCGTACGGATCAGCAGCGGTGCCCCGGCGTGGGCACAGGCCCTGATCCCCGCGGCATCGGGCCGCAGCGAGGTGCCATGGCGCCGCGCACCCCGGATGACGACGGCGAGGTAGACGGCGGCCATGGCGTTCTGGGCGATCACCGTGCCCCAGGCCGAGCCCGCGATGCCCAGCCCGGCCCCATAGACCAGGGTGGCGTTCAGGGCGGCGTTGGCCCCGAAGCCGCCGATGGCGACATACAGCGGGGTCCGGGTGTCCTGGAGGCCGCGCAGCACACCGGTGGCGGCGAGCACCACCAGCATCGCGGGGATGCCGAGGGCGCTGATCCGCAGATAGGTGGTGGCGTAGGGCGCGGCGGTGTCCGAGGCGCCGAAGAGGTCGACCAGGGCGGGAGCGGTGGGAAGGGTGACGGCGATGACGGCGGCACCGAGCAGCAGGGCCAGCCAGATGCCGTCCATGCCCTGTCGTATCGCCCCGGCGAGGTCGCCCGCGCCGACCCGGCGGGCCACCGCCGCGGTGGTGGCGTAGGCGAGGAAGACGAAGATGTTGACGGCGGTGGTGAGCAGGGCCGCGGCGACGCCCAGACCGGCCAGCTGGGCGGTGCCCAGATGGCCGACGACGGCGCTGTCGACCATGACGAAGAGGGGTTCCGCCACGAGTGCGCCGAAGGCGGGAAGCGCGAGTGCGATGATCTCGCGGTCGTGGTGGCGCGGGGTGCTCCGCGCGCTCGTGGGGGCCTGTGTCATGAGGGAAATGTAATCGTCCACAGGTAAGAGACACAAGCTATTACTGGTCCTTACAAGGCGGCGCGCGGGACGATCTTCTCTGCGCCCTTTGTCGTGATCTTGCGCTGGGGGCGGAAGTTTTTCTTCTGCACAGGCACTGGATAGAGAAACAGCAGGTCAGGCCTGAGTTCTCGGGGTGATTGTGTGTTTGTCCACAGCACTGTCCCCCGGCCCGTGCACAGGTTCGCGCGACTTACCCACAGGATGGATCCCATCATCCACATGCCCTGTGGATAACCAAGTTGGCTGGCGGTCCCGACGGGCCTACCGTGGTCCGGCGCCCGCCACCCGATCCGGCCCTGGAACCCCCAGCTTCCGATGCGCCGTGTCCGGAAAGCCGGCCGCTCAGTTGTGTCATAGCCGTGCCGTAAGAAGGACGGGCACGGCGAGGTTCGCTTCGCGGACGGGAGGAGGTGGCGGGGTGAGCGTGCCCGAGCCCATGGACGACCCATGGGCGGACTCCGGCCCGTCCGACCGGTTCCCGTCCCCCCGCTTCCGCCGCGGTGAGGGCGGCGGCCGGGGCCGCGACGGACAGGACCGCGACGGAGGCGGCGGCTCCGCCTGGGAGGGCTCCGGCTTCGAGCGCGTTCCGCCCCAGGACCTCGACGCCGAGCAGTCCGTGCTCGGCGGCATGCTGCTCTCCAAGGACGCCATCGCGGATGTGGTGGAGGTCCTCAAGGGCAATGACTTCTACCGGCCCGCCCATGAGACCGTCTACCAGGCCATCCTGGACCTCTACGCCAAGGGGGAGCCGGCCGACCCGATCACCGTCGCCGCGGAGCTGACCAAGCGCGGCGAGATCGCCCGGGTCGGCGGCGCCTCGTATCTCCACACCCTCGTCCAGTCGGTCCCCACGGCCGCCAACGCGGAGTACTACGCGGAGATCGTCCACGAGCGCGCCGTGCTGCGCCGCCTCGTCGAGGCCGGCACCCGTATCACCCAGATGGGATACGCGGCGGACGGGGACGTCGACGAGATCGTCAACAACGCCCAGGCCGAGATCTACGCCGTCACCGAGCAGCGCACCAGCGAGGACTATCTGCCGCTCGGCGACATCATGGAGGGCGCGCTCGACGAGATCGAGGCGATCGGCTCGCGCAGCGGACAGATGTCCGGCGTGCCCACCGGCTTCACCGACCTGGACTCCCTCACGAACGGGCTGCACCCGGGCCAGATGATCGTCATCGCCGCCCGCCCCGCCATGGGTAAGTCCACCTTGGCCCTCGACTTCGCGCGCGCCTGTTCCATCAAGCACGCCATGCCGAGCGTGATCTTCTCCCTGGAGATGGGCCGCAACGAGATCGCGATGCGTCTGCTCTCCGCCGAGGCCCGGGTGGCGCTCCACCACATGCGCTCCGGCAGCATGACCGACGAGGACTGGACCCGGCTGGCCCGGCGGATGCCGGACGTCTCCCAGGCCCCGCTCTTCATCGACGACTCCCCGAACCTGTCGATGATGGAGATCCGCGCCAAGTGCCGCCGCCTCAAGCAGCGCAATGACCTCCAACTGGTCGTCATCGACTACCTCCAGCTGATGCAGTCCGGCGGCGCCCGGCGCCCCGAGAGCCGTCAGCAGGAGGTCTCGGACATGTCGCGAAACCTGAAGCTGCTGGCCAAGGAGCTGGAGGTGCCGGTCATCGCGCTTTCCCAGCTGAACCGAGGTCCCGAGCAGCGCACGGACAAGAAGCCGATGGTCTCGGACCTCCGAGAGAGTGGATCCATCGAGCAGGACGCCGACATGGTCATCCTGCTCCACCGCGAGGACGCCTACGAGAAGGAGTCGCCGCGCGCGGGCGAGGCGGACCTGATCGTCGCCAAGCACCGTAACGGCCCGACGGCCACGATCACCGTCGCCTTCCAGGGCCACTACTCCCGCTTCGTGGACATGGCCCAGACCTGACAGCCGCTGCCCGGCCCGCGCTTTGCCGTTCCCGCAAAGAAATTTGTCAGCTCGCCCTGGGCGGGGGCAGGTTGGTGGGCATGGACAGACAGTTCTGGGACGACAGGTATGGCAGTCGTGATCAGCTCTTCAGCGGGGCGCCCAACGGGGTGCTTGTCAGCGAGGTCGCCGAGATGCCGCCGGGACAGGCGCTCGATGTGGGGTGTGGGGAGGGTGGCGACGCGGTCTGGCTGGCGCGGCGGGGGTGGCAGGTGACCGCGGTGGACATCTCCCGGGTCGCCTTGGAGCGCGCCGCCGCGGCGGCCGCGGATATCGGGGGCCGGGTGGCGTGGATGCGGTCCGATCTGATCAGTGCGCCGCTCCCGGGCGCGGCGTTCGACCTGGTGTCGGTCCAGTACTTTCCGCTCAAGCGTCAGCCGGACCACGGCGGGCTGCGCAGGCTGCTGGATGCCGTCGCGCCCGGGGGCACGCTGCTGTTCGCCACGCATGACCTCGCCGACCTGAGCGCGGACCCGGAGCAGGGCTTCGACCCCGGGGACTACTACCAGCCCGACGACATCGCCGGGGTGCTCGACGACGACTGGGCGGTTGTGGTCAACGAGACCCGTCCACGCACCGCTCCCGCCCCCGCCGGCACCCACCACACCCATGACACCGTGCTGCGAGCGCGACGGCTGCGGTGAGCGGTAGCCGGGGCCGGTCAGGGCTGGAGCTGGTGGCCCAGGGCCGTCGCCTTCTCCACGCGCCGGGCGAGGACCTCCTCATGACGGTCCGCCATCTGCCGCAGCGCGTCCTTGCGGTCGCGCTTGGAGAGCCGGTCGATGTAGAGGTGCCCCGAGAGGTGGTCGGCCTCGTGCTGCAGACACCGGGCGAAGTAGCCGGTGCCCTCGATCACCAGCGGGTTGCCGTCCTTGTCGACGCCGCGGACCACGGTGCGGTCGGTGCGCGGTACGTCCATCCGCGCGCCCGGTACGGACAGACAGCCCTCGGCCTCCTCGATGAGCAGCCGGTGGGACGGGTCGGGCTGGTCCAGGACGGGGTTGATGATGTGGCCGACGTGCCGTACGCCGTGGTCGTCAGGGCAGTCGTAGACGAACAGCCGCAGATCGACGTCGACCTGATTGGCGGCCAGCCCGGCGCCGTCGGCGATGTACATGGTGAGGAACATGTCGTCGATGAGGGCGCTCAGCTCGGGCGTGCCGAACTCGGTCACCTCGCGGCAGGAGCGGCGGAGCACCTCCTCACCGACCTCGGTGATCCGGCGCGGGGAACCGCGCCCGGCCTCGGGAGGCAGCGCCGGATAGGAGTCGACGGGTTTCCCCTGCACCAGGACGCGCACCGCTGACCTCACCTTTTCCGCCCCCACTGCCGGCCGCCTGATGGCCGCTCACGGCCGCTGGCGGCCGCCCCCGCTGATGGTCATGTCCGGCCAACGTAGCAGGGGCGGTTCGGCCTCGGCTCCGGCGCGCGTCAGATCGCGTCAGTACGGGGTCAGGTACGGGGTCAGAGCGCTTCGCCGAGCTCTTCCAGCAGCCGCCGCTTGCTGCGGGCCCCGACCAGCGACCGCACCGGCTCGCCCGCCCGGAACAGCATCAGGGTCGGCATCGAGAGCACTCCGTACGCGTTGGTGGTGGACGGGTTCTCGTCCACGTCCAGGGACACCACCTTCAGCCGGTGGCCCTCCTCCTGCGCGATCTCCGCCAGCACCGGCGCGATCATCCGGCACGGCGGGCACCACGAGGCGGTGAACTTCACCAGCACCGGCAGCTCGGCCGCCAGCACCTCCTCGGCGAAGGTGGCGTCCGTGACCGTGGCCACTCCCCCGGTGTGTGTCAGTGACATGTCATATCTCCCTTGGCGTCTTTGTCGTGCGGGTGGAGCTGTTGTGGTTACGGCGGGCTCACGGGCCGGGCGGCGTCAGCTCACAGCGCGGCTCCGGGGCCCCTTCGGGCGCTGTCGCCTCGGCCTCCAGCTCCGCGCGGGCCCGCTCCGCCTGGTCGAGCTGTGTCCCGACCCGCTCCCGGATCGCGCCCAGCCGGGCGATGCACTCGTCCAGCTCGGCGAGCTTGCGCCGGTAGACCTCCAGCGAGGCGGGGCAGGAGTCACCGGCCGGATGGCCGGAGCGCAGGCACTCGACGAACGGACGCGTCTCCTCCAGCTCGAAGCCGAAGTCCCGCAGCGTGCGGATCTGCTGGAGCAGCCGCAGGTCCTCCTCGTCGTACGACCGGTAACCATTGCCGGTGCGGCGCGCGGGCAGCAGCCCGAGCGACTCGTAATAGCGCAGGGTGCGGGTGGTGGTACCCGCCCGTTCGGCCAGCTCTCCGATCCGCATGACCTGACGGTAGACCTTGACCCCGGCGTCAAGGCCAGAGCGCGGCGCGGGGCTGGGTGGCACCCGGCCGCCGACCGATGACTGACCGTTGTCACACCCTCGCCGTAGAGTGCCGATATGACCACACCCGACGTGGATGAGTTCGCCGAGCCGCTGCCCGCCACCCGCCGTGCCCTGCTGCGGCGCCTTGCCCGCGGCCAGGCCGAGGGCCGTGCCCCGTCGCTGGTCGGGGCCGTGGTGCGGGAGGGGCGGCTGGTGTGGACGGGTGCGCGCAGCTCTGTGGACGGATCCGCACCGGACACCGACACCCAGTACCGCATCGGCTCCTTGACCAAGACCTTTGTGGCGGTGCTGGTGATGCGGCTGCGCGACGAGGGGCTGCTGGACCTCGGCGATCCGCTGGCCAAGCATCTGGACGTGCCGGAGGCCGAGGGCGCGACCGTGGCCCAGCTCCTCTCCCACACCTCGGGGCTCGCCGCCGAGGCCCGCGGCCCGTGGTGGGAGCGCACGCCCGGGGCGCTGCGGCCCGAGACCGCCGATATCTTCGGCGAGCGCCCGCTGACCCACCCCGCGGGCCGCCGTCATCACTACTCCAATCCCGGTTTCGCACTGCTCGGCGCGCTGGTCGAGCGGCTGCGCGGAGCGCCCTGGGGCGAGGTGCTCGCGCGCGAGGTGCTGGAACCGCTGGGGATGGGGCGTACGTCGCTCGAGCCGCGGGCGCCGCACGCCGGAGGATGGGCCGTGCACCCCTGGGCGGATGTGCTGCTGCCCGAACCGGCCGAGGACACCGGGCGGATGGGCCCGGCCGGACAGCTCTGGTCGACCGCCGGGGATCTGGCCCGCTTCGCCGCCTTCCTGCTGGACGGGGACGAGCGGGTGCTCGGCGCGGAGTCGCTCGCCGAGATGCGGGTGCCCGCCGTCGCTCCCGAGGAGGGGGACTGGGACGGCGGCTATGGCCTGGGGACACAGCTCGTCCGGCACGGCGGACGGTTCCTCCACGGCCACACCGGCTCCATGCCCGGCTTCCTGGCCTCGCTGTGGGTGAGCGCCGAGGACCGGCTGGCCGGGATCGCGCTGGCCAACACCACCTCGGGGCCGGCGATCGGCGCCATCGCCGCCGACCTCATACGGATCGTGGCGGAGCACGAGCCCCGTATCCCCGAGCCCTGGCGCCCGCTGACCGAGGTCGATCCGGCGCTGCTGGCGCTGACCGGCCCCTGGTACTGGGGCCCCCGCGCCTACCATCTGCGGCTGCGCGCGGACCGTGGACTGGAGCTGTCCCCGGCCACCGGGGGAGGCCGGGCCTCCCGCTTCCGGGCCGAGCCGGACGGCACCTGGACGGGGCTGGACGGCTATTACGCGGGGGAGACGCTGCGGGTGGTCGAGGGGGAGGGCGGCGCCCCGGCCCATCTGGACCTGGGCACCTTCGTGTTCACCCGGGAGCCCTACGCCCCGGGTGACGTGGTGCCCGGCGGGGTCGACCCGGAGGGCTGGCGCGCGCTCTGAGGGGAGGCGGCGGGGCGGGAGCGGGGTGCCGCGTTCCGGTGGGTTGCCGAGGATCCGGCGGCCGTAGCCTGACCCCGCCAGTGGTACGCACGGCCGGGGGCTGGGTCGGCGGTGCGGTGGGCGGCAGGTTGGTCTCCGGCTCTCCCGTACTTCGGTTCGCGGGTACGCGGGTACGCCGGTTCGCCGGTTCGCCGGTATGTCGATACGCCGGAGCTCATGTGCTCCCGTACCTCCGTACCCACGTACCCCGGATCTCCGTACGGGAGCGGCCTGATCCGACCCGCTCACTCTCGCCTCCCCCAGGAGCCCCGCCGTGCGCTCGTCCACGCTTCGTCTCAGCGCCTCCCTGCTCGCCCTCGCCACCGTCATGGCCGCCTCCATGGGCGCCTCCGGGACGGCCACCGCCCGGCCCGGAGGCCCGTCAGCAGGCCGCGACCGGCCGGGGACGGTCTGGTCGGCCGGGTGGGCCGCCCCCGTCCAGCGCCCCAGCTCGGGCTTCGAGAAGAACTGGGCCGAGAGCGGGTTCGCCGAGCGCACCGCCCAGACCGTGCGTCAGGTCGTCCGGGTCACCGGCGGCGGCACGGCGGCCCGGATCGGGCTGTCGAACCGCTACGGCACCACCCCGCTGCGGATCGCGGGCGCGACGATCGCCCATACCGCGCACGGCGCCTCCGTCCACGGCGCGAGCCTGCGCGCGCTGACCTTCGGGCACCGGCGATCGGCGGAGATCCCGGCGGGCGGGGAGACGGTGAGCGACGCGGCCCCGCTGCGGGTGGCGGCTCGTCAGCCGGTCACGGTCACGCTGTACTTCGACCGCCCGACCGGCCCCGCCACCTTCCACTCCCAGGCGTACGCCCGCAGCTTCCGCGCGGACGGCGACCACCGCGCCGACCGCGCCGGGACGGCCTTCACCGAGACCACCCACTCCTGGTACTACCTCTCCGATGTCGAGGTCACCGGCGGTTCCCGGCACCCGGGCACGGTGGTGGCCTTCGGCGACTCGATCACCGACGGCTTCGGCTCGACCTACGACGCCGACCACCGCTGGCCGGATCTGCTGGCCGAGCGCCTCGCGGCCGCGGGCACCCCGCGCCCCGTCCTCAACTCCGGGATCGGCGGCAATCTGCTGCTGCGCGACTCGGCCTGGTACGGCGACCGGGCGGGCGCCCGCTTCCGGCGCGATGTCCTGGACAAGCCGGGCGTACGGTCGGTGATCCTGCTCGAGGGGCTCAATGACATCGGCTTCAGCGAGGTCGATCTGCCCACCTACAAGCCCAATCCGCAGGTGTCGGCCGAGGAGGTGATCGCCGGTTACCGGGAGCTGATCGCTCTTGCCCACGCCCGCGGGATCAAGGCCATCGGCGGGACGATCCTGCCGTTCAAGGGCGCCGAGTACCACACCCCGCGCTCCGAGGCGAAGCGCGCCGCGATCAACGACTGGATCCGCACCTCGGGCGCCTTCGACGCGGTCGTCGACTTCGCGGAGGTCATGGCCGCGCCGTCCGATCCGCTGCGGCTGAACCCGGCGTACGACTCGGGCGACTTCAAGCACCCGAACGACGCGGGCTACCGGCGGATGGCCGAGGCCGTCGATCTCGCGACGCTGTGAGGCCGCCGGCCGGGAAGTGAGACCAGGTCGGTTCAGGCCAGCGGCAGCTTGAAGCCGATGTGGCTGGCCTCGAAGCCGAGCCGCTCGTAGAAGCGGTGGGCGTCGATACGGGTCGCGTCCGAGGTGAGCTGCACCAGCAGACACCCCTCGCGGCGCGACTCCTCGACGGCCCATTCGATCAGCTGGGTGCCGAGCCCGCCGCCGCGCTCCTCGGAGTGGATCCGGACGCCTTCGATGATCGAGCGCGTGGCGCCGCGCCGGGACAGCCCCGGGATCACGGTCAGTTGGAGGGTGCCGACGGTGCGGCCCTCCCGGACCGCGACGACCAGCCGCTGCTGGGGATCCGAGACCAGCCGCTCGAAGGCGGCGCGGTACGGGGCCAGGTCGTCCGGGGACTCCCGGCGGGCGCCGAGCGGGTCGTCCGCCAGCAGGGCCACGATCGCCGGGATGTCATCGGCGGTCGCGCGCCGTATCTCGAAGTCGCTCATGCGGTGGAGCCTACGCCGGGGGCCCGCGAGCCCCGGACGGCGGCGACGGGCCCCGGCCACCGGGAATCAGCACGCCCCGGCATCGGCACGTCCCGGTCAGCACGTCCCGGGATCAGCACGTCCCGGGATCAGCACGTGGTGCCGGGCAGCCCCTCCACAGCGGCGACGAGGGGCGCCAGTTCCGGCCGCCGGGCGGCCTCGGCGAGGGCCTCGCGCAGCGCGGTGTCATGCGTCGGCCGCGCCTCCTCCAGGAGCTTGAGCCCGTCGTCGCTGACATTGGTGTAGATGCCGCGGCGGTCGCCGGGGCAGATGTAGCGGGCGAGCAGACCGCGGTCCTCCAGCCGGGTGACCAGCCGGGTCGTGGCGCTCTGGCTGAGCACGACGGAGTCGGCGAGCTGCTTCATCTGCAGATGTCCGCCGTCGCCGTCGTGCTGCCCGCTGAGTACGTTGAGCACGGAGAATTCGCGGACGCTCAGATCGTGCCCGGCCTGCAGCGCACGCTCGATGTGCGTCTCTATCCGGCCGTGCAGGGAGGACAGGGCGCACCAGCCCTGGGCGAGTGCCTGTCCTGCGGGCGGGGCGACGGCGCCGTGCGGTTCATCCGGCATGGAACCCCTCCTAGGTGGGTGAGCGGATTCCAGGATAGTCCAGGGATGAAATAGACCGCGTATGCAATTATCGGCGCTTTGTCGCCCGCAGCCGCCGTCCCCGGGCGGTCAGCCCCCAGGGCTTGATCACCGAGATCGCGGTGAGAAAGGTATAGACGCCCAGGCTGACCGACGGGGCCAGGATCAGATCGGTGGTCGCCCCGACCGCCCGGCCCGCCACCACATCGGCCATCGCGGAGTCGATCCGGGCGCGCAGGGCGAACGCCGTGGCGGCGGTGGTGAGCATTGTCAGCCAGAACTTCACATACACCCACCGGTGGCGCGCCAGCCCCCAGGGCGTCCCCAGCGACAGCACGATCCCGCTGACCAGCGACAGCAGGCTGATCGGGATCAGCAGCCAGTCGCCCAGCACATTCATGGACCGGTACGCCGCCCCGGCTGCTTCGGCCGAGCCGGCCGTGGCCCCGGTGATCCCCAGGGCCAGTACTCCGAGGGTCAGCCCGAGCCATCCGACGGAGACGACGACATGAACGACGAGGAGGCCCCGGCGCGCGGGGCGGGTGAGTTGCCGCATGTCCCCACCGTGGCGGCGCGGCGGCCCCCGGGGCGTCTGACGCCGGGAGTATCCGCGCGTACTCCCGGCGGCGCGGGCGGACCGGTGCGATGGCTCCGGACAGGTGCGACGGGGGCTGGACCGGTGCGACGGGGGCTGGACCGGTGCGACGGGGGCTGGACCGGGCCGTTGGCGCCGGGCCGGGGGCGGCTGCGCCGGGCCGGGGCGGTGGGGGCCGGCGGGTGCATCTACGCTCGGCTGGTATGACCAGACTGCATCTGTTCGATCTGGACGGGACGCTCATCCACGGCTCGGCCGCCGCGATCGAGATCTCCCGGCAGCTCGGTCTGGAGCGGGAGATCGCCGCGCTGGAGCGGGCGTTCGCGGGCGGGGAGCTGACGACGGCCCAGTTCGCGGAGCGGGCCTGTGCGCTGTGGGAGGCGCTGACGGAGGAGCATGTGGCGGCGGCGTTCGAGGGGGCGCCGTGGCTGGCCGGGATCCGCGAGGTGTGGGCGGACATCCGGGCGCGGGGCGAGCGCTGTGCGGTGATCTCGCTCTCGCCGGGCTTCTTCGTGTCGCGGCTGCTGGACTGGGGCGCGGACGCCACGTACGGCTCGGCGTGGCCCGCCGTGCCGTTCCGGGAGCCGGTGGATCCGGCGGGGATCCTGACCCCGGCCGCGAAGGTCCGGATCGCCGATGAACTCTGTGCGAAGTTCGGCTTGACCAGGGATCACTGTGTGGCCTATGGGGATTCCCTCTCGGACGCCGAACTGTTCGCGGTGGTGCCGGTCTCGGTCGCCGTGAACGCCGACCACCATGTGAGCGAAATCGCATCCCACGCCTATAGCGGTCGTGATCTCCGAGAGGCCTACGAATTGATGGGTAACCGCACGTAACTATCGGTAATTACGTGAGTTGGTGGGTGTAATAGGTGTGGGGCACTTGGGGCTTGTGAATTCATCCGGGGCCGGTAGGGTCGGATCCGGTTCCGTGCGGCGTGCTGTAACGGGGTCAGAACGGGCATCCCAGGCCAACCGGCATAACGGGAACACAGCCCCCGTTTCCCGGACTTCGGGCTATGCGCCCGGGACGGGGAACGAGCATGGCATGCTGCCCGGAAGAGAGTTACGGAGAGGGTCGGCACGACCATTCTCGCTTGAATCAGTGCACCAGGACGGGGAATTGCGGGCACATTCCGGCAGCGGAAGTGCGAAGACCGACAGAAAGATGTTCGAGGCGAGGCAACCATGGACGCTCCGACCACCACATCGTCGGCCGGCAGCGACGGCTCCGGCGGAAACAGTGGCGACTGGGGCTGGTTCACCCCGAGCAGGAAACCGGCCGACGACCGCAGGGCCCCGGACCAGCAGAGCGATGAGCGCGCGCCCAGCCGCCCGGTGAACCCGATACGGCCGGTCGGCACCGAAGCCGACCGCCGTACGCCCGCGGAGCCGGCCCCCGCGCCCGGCCCGGGAGCGGGCGGCGGCCGTCCGGACGACCGCCGCACCGCCGACCGCCGCCCGGACGACCGCCGGGCCCCCGGCC
>NZ_JBHYVB010000211.1:0-19064 GCF_042750115.1 Streptomyces sp. NPDC059455 | reverse complement strand
GCCGATGTTCCGGCCGGAGACGATCAACGGCAGAAAGGCCCATGCCTGCTTCTGCGCCGCGGCGGGCCGCCCGGCCATGCCGGGATAGCGCGCGGTGTACTCCTCGGCCGACTCGACGAAGGCGGGCGCCCCGGTCTGGTACACCTCCGAGACCGGCGACACTTCATGGATCGAGGCCCCGTCGATCGACTCCAGGAAGGGCTGCGGATAGCCGACGGCCCCGGCGATCCGGATCACGTCGCCCTCGATGAGCTGCACCACCATCCCCGAGGCGCCGAACGGCGGCAGCACCCGGTCGGCGATGGCGTTCACCACGTCGCGCATCGTCAGCGCCTGCGCGAGGGCGTTGGTCAGCTCGCCGATCCGCGCGGTGCGCTCGGCCGCCGCGTGCTCGGCCGCGGCCCGCTCCGCCTCCCGCGCCCGGCTCGCGGTGATATCGGCGGCGTAGACCGTGAGCCCGTTCGGCACCGGGACCAGCCGCATGGAGTACCAGCGCTGATTGGTGGGCCAGCGCACCTCGAACCCGACCGGGGTGCCGCTCTCGGCGGCCCGCCGGTAGCGGCTCCGCAGGCCCGGCTCGGCCTCGTCGACGCTCAGCCGCGCGAAGGCGTCCCACAGCGTCCGGCCGAGAGTCGTCCGGGCGGCGCCGAGCAGCCGCTCCGCCTCGCCGTTGACGAAGGTGATGCGCCAGTCGCCGTCGACAGCGAAGAACGCGTCGCTCATATGCCAGAGCGCCTGGCTCACCTGGTCGTCCGCCAGCAAAGTGCCGCTGCCGGTGCCGTCCCGGTCTCGGCGCCGGTCCTGGTCGGGAGGGTCATTCCGCAGCCGCGGGGCGGCCCACGCGGTCAGCGCCTCGACGGCCGCCCACCGCTCCGGTGCGGGCCGCTCGGCCGGGACCATCAGCACCGACAGCGCGCCGGTGACCCGCTCCGGAGTGATCAGCGGAACCGCCAGCAGCCCGCTTCCGGCGGGCAGCGCCGGGCCCGTGCCGTCCCCGGTGCCGAGGGCCAAGGCCCACACCGGTGTGCCCTGGGCCATCGCGCGGGCCGGGGCGCTGGCGCCGGCCGGCTCGACCTCCGCCCAGTCCCGGGCGACCGGACGGATCAGCCCGTGCACCGCCGTGAGCAGCAGCGACCGGGCGCCGGGGGCGCGCAGATGCACCATGCCGCCGAGACCGCCGGTCTCCGTCACGGCGTGGTCGAGCGCGAATCCGAGCAGATCGGGACCGCTCAGCCGGTCACCCGCCTCGGTGATCATGCGTATCCGTGCGGCGATGGCCACGTCCATGCCCATGGGGAAAATTTACTCCCTTAGGAGGGTATTCCAGGGAATGTGCCATGGGGTGCACCGGCGGACCACTTTCCCGTCCCCGCCTTCCAGCCCCTCCAGGGGGCACCTCCCAGCGGTAGCTGGGGGAGTTTGAGGAGCGGGGTCTGGGGCGGAGCCCCAGTTGTGGGAAGGGGCGGGGAGGGGAACAGCCCGCCGCGGGCGTCACGATCCGTCGGACACCCCCTGACCCGGGCGGCGGTCCACCGGGGTCAGCGGGGACCAGACGGGCAGTGCGGTGCGGCGCGGGCCCGACCAGGGGGCCGGGACCGCGTCGATGTCCCGGGCCAGCCGATAGGCGAGGGTCTCGTAGTTCACCCGCCGGCCGCGGAAGTGCGGCCACGCCTCCTCCGCGGTGCGCTCCATCGGATAGCCGTAGGCGCGCATCCGCTCCACCCCGCGCAGGAAGTCCTCGTAGCCGAGCCGCACCGGATCGTCCGGATGCGGGTCGACGTCGTACGGGATGCCGCGGATATCGGCGATGTCGCGCAGACAGACGAAGCCCGCCCGCAGCGCCAACCGCATCTGCGCCTATGGCGGCGAGGGGGTGGGCAACTGCTCGTCTGGGAGCGTGCGGGAGCTGGATTAGCTCGATCGTGTGATGGTCGGCTTCCGGCCTTGCGGCGCCACGGGCGGGTCGGGTTAGCGTGTCTGTGCGATCTGGGACGCCGGGTGCGGTGCCAGCGTGCGGGGCCCCTGCTCCACCAGAGAGATGGTTCAGGGCCTCCCCGTCGCCTCTGGCCGTACCCACATGGCCAGGTCGTGAGGGACTCCGCCCGCCCGGCTCGGACCACGGACGCGATCCGTGTCGCCGCCCGGGACGCGAAAGCGGACGACCAGTGCGCCCAAAACCGTTCGGGGCGTGCCAGTGAGCGGACTCACTCCCGCCCACTGCCCAGGAACGGTTGAAGGCCGCCCGCAGCGCCGCCGCGTCCAGCAGCGTCAGCAGGACGTCCAGCCCGCTCACCGCGGCCTCCAGCAGCCCGTAGCCGATCATGAAGGAGAGCAGCCAGCCCAGCAGGGTGATCACGATGGACACCGGTGCCACCGGGGCCAGCACCCGGTCCTTCGCCTCGATGCCGTGCAGCCGGTCGGCCAGGAACCGGAACGGCCGGCTGACCGAGCGCTGGACGAACCCGGTGAACCCGGCGGGGGTCGGCCGGGGGATGACCAGGGTGCGCAGCACCGAGGAGAAGATTCCCAGCACGATGACGGCGCCGATGATGCCCAGCAGTACTCGCACCGCGCTTCCGTTCCGCCCACGTCATGTCGTGAACATCTCGGGGTGCTCGCGGACGTACTCCCGCACCCCGGTCGCGGGCCTTCCCGTGATCGTCTCGATGTCGTCGGTCCGGCGGTCGTAGCGGTTCTCCGCGTGCAGCCGCGCCATCGTGGCGAGGTGGTCGAAGAGGTGGCCGGGCAGGCCCAGCGCCTTCAGGTCGTGGTTGACCCAGGCCTCGTAGGAGACGTCCACATAGGCGACCGGCCGGCCGAGCGCGGCGGCGAACTCCTCGGCCATGGCGGTCATGTCGATCGAGGCCGGGCCGGTCAGATGGTAGGTCCTGCCGATGTGCGAGGAGGGGTCCACCAGGATCGCCGCCACCACCGCGGCGACGTCCCGCGCCGCGACCGGGGAGGTGCGCCCGGCGCCGAACGGCAGCCGGATCGTGCCCTCCTCCGCGATGGAGTGGTAGGCGAAGGTCGTGAAGAGCGGATTCTCCATGAAGACGGTGGGCCGGAGGTGGGTGACGGGCAGCCCGGACCAGTTGAGCGCCTGTTCGGCCAGCCAGTGCTCCCGCTGCTGTGTCGACTCCGAGGTGCTGGTGAGGTCCATCTGGGAGACCGTCATCTGCGACATGTTGACCAGCGCGTCCAGCCGCGCGTAGTCGCGGGCGACCGCCGCCGTGGTCATCGTGGCCTCCAGATACTTCGGCGACACGCTCATGCCGAAGTACATCCGCCCGCAGCCGTCCAGCACGCGGGCCACATCCGGGGCGCGGGTCAGATCGCCCGCCACCACCTCCGCGCCCGTCGCGCGCAGGGCCTCGGCCCGCTCGTCCTCGCGGTGGACCATGGCGCGCACGGGCAGCTCGCGGCGGCGCAGCTCCTCCACCACGGTGCGGCCGACGGCCCCGGTACTGCCCGCGGCACCGGTCACCAGGATCGGTGGACCGGGCATGGCTAGCACACCAGCTTGTCGAGGGTGATGGGCAGTTCGCGGATCCGGACACCGGTCGCGTGGTGCACCGCGTTGGCGATGGCCGCGGCGGTGCCCGTGATGCCCACTTCACCGAGGCCCTTGGCCCCCATGGGGTTGGTGTACGGATCGGACTCGTCAAGCCAGTGGGCCTCGACCGAATGGACATCGGCGGCGGAGGCGATGTGGTACTGGGCGAAGTCCTGGTTGACCACATGGCCGAACCGCGGGTCGAGCACGCTGTGTTCGTACAGCGCCATCGAGATGCCCTGGGTCATCCCGCCGATCAGCTGGGAGCGGGCCGTCTTGGGATTGATGACCCGGCCCACGTCGAACATCCCCAGCAGCCGCGCCACCCGCACCTCGCCGGTGTCCTCGTCCACCCGTACCTCGGCGAACTGGGCGCCGAAGCTGTGCATCGCATAGCGCTCGGCCTCCGGATTGCCGCCGGGCAGCTCCGCGGTGACCTCCAGCTCCTCCGACGGCGCGATACCGCCGTGCTCGGCCCGCAGCCGGGCCCGCAGCCGGTCCGCCGCCTCCCAGATCGCGGTGCCCCAGCTGTTGATGCCCGCCGAGAACCCGGCGACCGACGCGGCCGGCAGCGCCGTGTCCCCGATCCGCATCTCCACCTGCCCTACGGGGACGCTCAGCGCGTCCGCGGCGATCTGGGTGAGCGCCGTCCAGGTGCCGGTGCCCACGTCGGCGGCGGCGATCCGGACCGTGTAGTGGCCGTCCGGGGCGAGCCGGATCGTGGCCGCGTTGCCGGGGAAGCGGGGGGAGGGGTACGTCGAGGCGGCCACGCCGGTGCCCACCAGCCAGCGCCCCTCGCGCTGTGAACGGGGGACCGGGTCGCGCCGGTCCCATCCGGCCCGGCGGGCGCCCTCGCGCAGACAGTCCGTCAGATGACGGCTGGAGAACGGCAGCCCGGACTCCGGATGCACCTCCGGCTCATTGCGGATCCGGAACTCCACCGGGTCGAGACCGCAGGCGATCGCCATCTCGTCCAACGCCGACTCCAGCGCGAACATCCCCTGCGCCTCGCCGGGCGCCCGCATGATCGTCGGCACCGGGACATCCAGCGGGGCCAGCCGGTGGGTGGTGCGCCGGTGCGGCGCCGCGTACATCAACCGGGAGCAGACGGCCACCTGCTCCGCGTACCCCTTGGCCTTGGCGGTCTGCTCGATCACCTCGTGGGAGAGCGCGGTCAGCCTGCCGTCCCGGCCGGCGCCCAGCCGGATCCGCTGGATCGATGCCGGGCGGTAGCCGACCAGGGCGAACATCTGCTGCCGGGTCAGGGAGAACTTGACCGGCCGCCGGACCATCCGGGCCGCCATCGCGGCGAGCACGGCGTACGAATGGGGGTAGACCTTCGAGCCGAACGCGCCCCCGACATGCGGGGAGATCACCCGCACCCGCCCCGGCTCAAGACCCAGCACCCCGGAGATCAGGGCCTGGCTCATGGAGGCGCCCTGGGTGGAGCAGCGCACGATCAGCTCACCGTCCAGCCAGGTGACCACGGCGGTGTGCGGCTCCATCGGGTTGTTGTGGTACATCGGCGTGGCGTATGTGACGTCCACCATGGTCGGCGAGGCCGCCAGCGCCGTATCCACGTCCCCGAGCACACTGTCGGCGGGCGAGCCGTCCTGCAGCTCTCCGCCGCCCGAGCCGAAGGCCGCGGCGTGCACCGGGGAGTAGAGGTCGCCGCGGTCGGCGCGCAACACCACATCGGGGGACCGGCTCTCGTAGTCCACGCGGACGAGCCCCGCCGCGCGGCGCGCGGTCTCCAGGCTCTCGGCCACCACCGCCCCGATGAACTGGCCGCGCCAGGCGACCTCGTCGGACTGCAGCACCGCGAGCTCCGGATCCTCCGGCCGGGTCAGCGTGGGCGCGCCTGGATGGCTGAGCACCGCCAGCACCCCCGGCTCCGCCTCCGCGAGCGCGCTGTCCACCCCGGTGACCCGCCCGGCGGCGATCGTGGACTGCAGCGGATACAGATAGACGGGCTGGTCGAGGGGCCATTCATAGGCGTAGGTGGCGGTGCCGGTGACCTTCTGCACTCCGTCGATCCGGTCCATCGGGACGCCGATGGCGCGGGGGCGTGCCGTGACGTCGCTCATCGCGCCCCCTCCAGCAGCTCCAGCAGGGTGGCGACCATCGTGTTGCGGGCGAGCGGGACCTTGAAGGCGTTGTCCGCCAGCGGCCGCGCCGCGGCCAGCTCCGCGGCCGCCGCGTCCACGAAGCTCTCCCGCGTGGCGGGCGCGCCGCGCAGCATCGCCTCGGCCGTGGTGGCCCGCCAGGGCTTGTGCGCCACCCCGCCCAGCGCGATGCGCGCGTCCCGTACCTTCCCGTCGGTGACCTCCAGCGCGGCGGCGACCGAGACCAGCGCGAAGGCGTACGAGGCGCGGTCGCGCACCTTGCGGTAGCGGGAACGGGTCGCGGAGTGCGGCGGCGGCAGCTCCACCCCGGTGATCAGCTCACCGCGCTCCAGGACGGTGTCACGCTCGGGGGTGTCCTCCGGCAGCCGGTGCAGCCGGGGCAGCGGGATCCGCCGCTCGCCGGCCGGGCCGGCCACCGTCACCACCGCGTCCAGCGCGGCCAGCGCGACGGCCATGTCGGAGGGGTGGGTGGCCACACAGGCGGGGGAGGCGCCCAGGATCGCCATATCGCGCTGATAGCCCTTCACCGCCGAGCAGCCCGAGCCCGGTATGCGCTTGTTGCAGGGGGTGGTGACGTTCTGGAAGTACGGGCAGCGGGTGCGCTGCAGCAGATTGCCGCCGGTGGTGGCGAGGTTGCGCAGCTGGCCCGAGGCGCCCGAGAGCAGCGCCTGGGAGAGCACCGGATAGCGCCGCCGGACCCGCAGGTCGGCGGCCAGATCGCTGTTGGGCACCGCCGCCCCGATCCGCAGACCCCCGTCGGGCAGCTCCTCGATCCGGTCCGAGGTCAGCCGCCGGACGTCGATCAGCACCTCCGGGGTCGTCACCTCCAGCCGCATCAGATCGACCAGATTGGTGCCCCCGGCCAGATAGGCCGCCTCGGGTTCCTTCACCAGGGTGGCGACGGCCGCCGGCACCTCATCGGCGCGTTCGTAGCGAAAGGGCTTCATCGGTGCGCCACCTCCGCGATCGCCGGGACGATGTTCGCGTACGCGGCGCAGCGGCACAGATTGCCGCTCATCCGCTCGGCGATCTCCTCGTCGTCGAGCACCACATCGGTGGCGCCCGGGTCCTTGCTCGCGGCGCTGGGCCAGCCGTTCCCGGCCTCCTGGAGCATCCCGGCCGCGGAGACGATCTGACCGGGTGTGCAGTAGCCGCACTGGAAGGCGTCATGGGCGATGAACGACCGCTGCAGCGGATGCAGCTCACCGTCGGGGAGCCCGGCCGCCGTGACGATGTCCGAGCCCTGGTGGGCGACGGCCAGCGCGAGGCAGCCGAGGATCCGGCGGCCGTCGAGCAGCAGGGTGCAGGCGCCGCACTGTCCGTGGTCGCAGCCCTTCTTGGGGCTGGTGTTCCCCAGCTGTTCGCGCAGGGCGTCCAGCAGCGTCGTACGGGTGTCGACGGTGAGGCGGTGCTCGGTCCCGTCCACCCGGAGCTCGATCTCGAGGTCCATGATCCCTACCCTTGATCGTCGTCCTTCGGAACGTCACGCGGCACCCCCATTCTCGGACATATGGTCGCTGATCGCCCGTTCGGCGGTATGGTCACGCCGAAACTCCGTACCGATACGGGCCGCGGCCCACGCCCGACCGACACCGGTGGACCAGGCCGCGGCCCGGGGCCAGGACCTCCTTCAGGTGCGCTGGATCACGGCTTCCAGATGGGGCAGATAGTGGTCCATGCGGTCCCGCTTGGTGAGCAGATACGGGAGGTTCTCCTTGTGCGGAGTCATCAGCAGCGGCACCTGCTCGCTGACCCGGACGCCGTGCCGCAGCAGTGCGTCCCGCTTCTGGGGGTTGTTGGACAGCAGCCGCACGGAGCGCACCTCGAGGTCGTGCAGCACATCCGCCGCCACCTTGTAGTCACGGGCGTCCGCCGGCAGGCCGAGGGCGAGGTTGGCCTCGACGGTGTCCAGCCCCTCGGACTGGAGCTTCATCGCCTGGAGCTTGGCGAGCAGCCCGATCCCGCGCCCCTCATGGCCCCTCAGATACACCAGAACGCCCCGGCCTTCGGCCGCGATCGCCTTCAGCGCGGCGGACAGCTGGTCGCCGCACTCGCAGTGACGGGAGCCGAACGCGTCTCCGGTGAGGCACTCGGAATGCAGCCGGGTAAGCGCTTCCTCCCCGCCGACATCGCCGTATACCAGCGCTATTTGTTCATCACCGCGCACGAGGTCCCGATAGCCGATCGCGAGAAAGTCGCCATGCTTCGTGGCCAGCCGGACATTCACCACTCGTTCGACGCCCGAGGTCCGGGTGTCGACATCGAACACGCCATCACTTTCTGTCATGTTCCGATCTTATCTGGAAAACCACCGTCCTTGTACAGGAGAATGAGAAAGCCGCAGCAACAAGCTGTCCGGCCGACGCATGAAAGGTCCACGAGATATGAGCGGTTCGGGAACGCGCCCGCAGGCCGGCATGGTGTTGCCGACACGGACGACGGAGGAAGTGCGGGCCGACCGGGCCGATGTCGCCGTTCTTCCCGTAGGCAGCTTCGAACAACACGGCGCCTTTCTCCCGCTGGTGACCGACACGGTCATCGCCTGCACGGTCGCGGCCGAGATCGCGGCCGCGTATCCGGTGCTCCAGCTGCCCCCGGTGACGGTCTCCTGTTCCCATGAACACGCCGCCTGGCCAGGGACGGTGTCGATTTCCGCGGCCACCCTCTACGCCGTGGTCCGCGATATCGCGGACTCACTCAGGCGTTCTGGCATACGCGGTCTGATTCTGGTGAACGGACACGGCGGAAATTACGTGCTGCGCAACATCGTTCAGGAATCCGCGGGCACCGACTTCCGCATGGCGCTATTCCCCGGATCGGCCGACTGGGAGGCCGCCAGGACACGCGCCGGAGTACGCACCCCGGGCAACAGCGATATGCATGCGGGCGAACTGGAGACATCGATCCTCCTGCATGCCCATCCGGAACTCGTACGGCCCGGTCATGAAACCTCCGACTGGATATCCGACGATCGGAAACATCTGCTCACCCTCGGTATGTCCGCCTATACCGAGTCCGGGGTCGTCGGCCGTCCGTCCAGGGCATCCGCGGATAAGGGAAAGGAACTTCTGGCCGGGCTCGTCGACTGCTTCGCCGAGTATCTTTCCCTGGTCGGTGCCGAGAAGGAGGCGTGATGACCTTCCTGGAGACGGAAGAGGCATGGGAGCGGCTGCGCTCCGTCCGGACCGAGGCGGACGCGGGGGCCACCGGTCTGGTCCGGGGCCCGGACGGCCGGTGGCGGTGGAGCGAGGCCGCCTCGCCGGAGGCCCGGCTGCTGGTCGACCGCTATCTCCCGCTGTGCCTGGCCGGGCCGCGGCTGACCATCGCTCAGCTCGGCCAGAGCCTGGACGGCTTCATCGCCACCCGCACCGGCGACGCCGACTACGTCACCGGCGAGGAGGACCGCCGCCATCTCCACCGGCTGCGCGCCCTCGCCGACGCGGTGGTCGTCGGGGCCGGCACCGCCGTCGCGGACGACCCCCAGCTGACCGTGCGCGCCTGCGCGGGCGCCCACCCGGTGCGGGTCGTTCTCGATCCGCGCGGACGGGTGCCGCTCGACCGACGGGTGTTCACCGATGGCTCAGCTCCGACCCTGTGGGTGGTGGGCACCACCGGTGAGCGCCGTCCGGCGCCGCCGGACGGCGTGGACGTGCTGACGCTTAACGACCCGGACGCCTTTGCCCCCCACCACCTGGTGCGGGCGCTCGGGCGGCGCGGGCTCGGCCGGATACTCGTCGAGGGCGGCGGGGTCACCGTGTCGCGCTTCCTGCACACGGGGGCGCTGCACCGGCTCTACGTCACCGTGGCCCCGGTCCTGCTCGGCGACGGCATCCCCGGGCTGCGCTTCGACGGGACGACGGTCATGCGGGACGCGCTCCGCCCGCCGGTCCGCCGCGACACCCTCGGCGAGGACACCCTCTTCGAACTCGACCTGTCGGCCGCCTTCGAACTCGACCTGTCGGCCCCGCGGCCGGCCGCACCACTGGACGGCCAGCACCACGACACCGGGGAGGCTCGCGGCGAAGGTGAGCACCCCGTAGACCACGGCCACGGTCAGCCCCTGGCTCGCGCCCAGGCCCGTGGCGCCGAAGGCCCAGGCGGTCACGCCCTCGCGGGGGCCCCAGCCGCCGACGTTCAGCGGCAGGGCCATGGCGATCAGGGCGAGCACCATCAGGGGCAGCAGCTCGGTCAGCGGGGCGTCTGACCCCGCCACCCGCGCGGCCAGGACGAACGTCGTCAGATGCCCGGCCAGCACCACCACCGAGGAGATCACCACCCCCGGCCAGCTGCCCCGGGCCAGCAGCCCGCGGCGCGCCTCCAGGAGCGCGCCGCGGATCGCGCCCCGCCGCCGCCCGGCCACGGGCGCCGCACGGCGGCGGCGCCGGACGGCCACCACCGCGAGGAGCGACAGGCCGCACACCGCGGCCAGTACCCCTGCCGTGGCCGGCCCGCCGAGCAGCCGACCGGTGTGTTCCAGCGCCAGCGACGGGTGGGCCAGCAGGATCGCCACCCCCACCGCGATCAGCACCACCTGGCCCGCGACCCGCTCCAGCACCACCGCGCGCACGCCCCGGCCGACATCGCCCGCGTCCCGCCCGTGCCGCACCGCGCGGTGCACATCGCCGAGCACCCCGCCGGGCAGCGCGGCGTTGAGGAACAGCGCGCGGTAGTAGTCGGCGACGGCCGGGCCCAGCGGCAGCCGGATCCGCAGCTCCCGCGCCACCAGACACCAGCGCCAGGCGCTGAAGACCGTGGTGAGCAGGCCGAGGCCGACCGCCGCCAGCAGGGTGAGCCCGTCGATGGTGCGCAAGCCGTCCACGAAGGCCCCGGTGCCCAGCCGCCACAGCACCACCCCGAGGATGGCGACGCCCGCGGCCGCCCCGAGCCTGGCTCGCAGCGCGCCGGTCACGCGGCCGCCCCCAGCGTGCGGGGCGCGGGCAGCGCCAGCAGATCCTGGTGGTGCACCACCACCCGCAGCGCGCCCGCCGCGGCCATCGCCAGCCGGCGGCGCAGATACGCCTCGGCGTGCGCGCCGAGCTCCGGCTGGTGGTCCACGGCCGCGCCCACCCAGCCCCGCAGCCACTCGGCCGTCAGCGCGGAGTGCTCGGCGCCCAGCACCCAGGGGCTGGCGTGGGTCCGTACCGTCGCGCCGTGCCGGGCGAACGCCTCGGAGGCCACCGCCATCGCGTCGGGGCCCACCAGACCGCCGCGCCGCTGATGGGCGTTGAACGCCTCGGTGATCTCCGCGTCCATCGGGTCGGCCGGGGTGAGCTCGACCCGCCCCACCACGGACAGCGCCAGCAGCGCCGGGCACTCCGCCTCGGCGCAGGCCGCGGCGATCCCGTCCACTTCCTCGGGGGTGAGCACGTCCAGCAGCGCGGACGCCGTCACCAGCGAGGCGCCGTCCAGCGTGCTCGCGGTCAGCCGGGAGAGGTCGCCGCGCGCCGTCGCGACGGTGATACGGCTGCCGTCGGTGGCCGCCCGGGGCATCCGCACCGCCGCCCGGTCCAGCAGATCGGGGTCGCGGTCGTGCAGGATCCACAGCTGCGGGCCGCTCAGCCGGGGCGCCAGCCAGCGCCCCATGGAGCCGGTGCCGCAGCCCAGGTCGTGGATCACCAGCGGCGGGCCGGACAGCTGGGGGCCGAGCGCCTCGAGGAGTTCGGGCGAGCGGGCCGCCGCGTCGGCGCCCTCCCGCAGCTCCAGCCAGTCGGGGGTGTAACGAGGTACGTCGGTCGTCTTCACGCGGCCCTCCGCGGTTCGTCTCGGAGCTGTTCCAGCGCACCGGCCAGATTGCGGGTGGTGTTCTCCCACCCGGCCAGCGCGGTGCGCCGGTCGTGCGCGGCGGCGGTGAGCCGGCGGCGCGCACCGGGGTCGCCCAGCCAGCGGCGCAGCGCCGCCGTGAGCGCGTCGGGGTCGTCCGGGTCGACGAGGATGCCCGGCACCCTGCCGTCGGGTGCCTGCCCGACCGCCTCCGGGACCCCGCCGACGGCCGTGGCCAGCACCGGGATCCCCCGGGCGAGCGCTTCGGTCACCGCCATGCCGTAGGTCTCGGCGTACGAGGCGAGCACCATCGCGTCGGCGGAGCCGTAACCGGCGTCCAGCTCGGCGCCGGTCCTCGGGCCGAGCAGATGCACCCGGTCGGCCACGCCCAACTTCTCGACCAGCTCCCGGAGCCGGGCGGCGTACTCCGGGTCCTGCTCCAGGGATCCCACACAGTCGCAGTTCCAGGGCAGATCGTCGATCCGCGCGAGCGCCTCCACCAGCCGCAGCTGCCCCTTGCGCGGGGTCACCGAGGCCACGCACAGCAGCCGTGAGCCGTCGCCGCCCGAGGAGGCGAGCGGTGCGATGTCGGCGCCGGGCGCCGCCACATGGACCCGGTCCGGGACCAGCCCGTGCAGATCCACCAGCCGCCCGGCCGACCAGGCGCTGGTGGCCACCACCGTCCGTACCGCGCGCAGCGTCCGGCCCTCCAGCGCCTTCAGATCCTCGGCCCGGCCGGGGGCCAGCCCCGTCTCGTCGCTCAGCGGCAGATGCACCAGCACCGACAGCCGCAGCCGCTGGGCCTGCGGGACGACGATGTACGGGAGCGCACAGGCCACCAGCCCGTCGAGCAGGACGAGCGTGCCGTCCGCCAGCGCGGTCAGCAGCCGGGCCAGCTCGGCGCGGGCGGCCGGGCCCGGCTGGGGCCAGTCGCCCGCGATGGCGTGCTCCTCGACCCGCCAGCCGGAGCCGGGCAGATCCCTGCAGATCCGCCGGTCGTAGACGTTGCCGCCGCTCGGCGCGGCCGGGTCGGCCACGCCGCCGGGCATCACGAAGTGCACCGTGCGCGGTGCGGCCGGGTTCATAGGCCACGCTCGTAACTCGCCCAGGCGACATGCGACTCATGCAGGGTGACGGTGATCCCGGACAGGCCCCGGGCGCCCTCGCCCAGCGCCCCCGAGCCCACCCGTGCCGCGAGGCGGTCGGCGATCACCTTGGCGAGGAACTCGGTGGAGGTGTTGATCCCCTTGAAGTCGGGTTCGTCGTCGAGGTTGCGATAGCTGAGCGCGCCGCACACCTCCCCCAGCTCACGGGTGGCCAGGCCGATGTCGACGACGATGTTGTCGTCGTCCAACTCGGCACGGCGGAAGGTGGCGTCCACGAGGAACGTCGCCCCGTGCAACCGCTGCGCGGGTCCGAAGACCTCGCCGCGAAAACTGTGAGCGATCATGATGTGATCGCGAACGGTGATGCTGAACAACGGATGACCCTCCAGATACGGCGCGTCGGGCCCTCGGCCGGGGCACGCCCTCTAGTACGGCCGTCGCGTTCCCCGTGTTCAGACGGATGACACGGCAGATTCCGCGGCGTAGCGAACCCGGTGGCACAACCCCGGAATCTCGCCCGAGGCGAGCCTCGGAAGCACCTCGGGAAGCTCCTCGAAACCGCATTCGCCGGTGACGAGGGCGTCGAAGGCGGGGTCGGCGAGCAGCTCGAGCGCCAGCGCCAGCCGGTCGCCGTAGGAGCGGCGGGAGCCCCGGGCCGGGGACACCGTCCCCACCTGGCTGCTGCGCACCGTGAGCCGCCGGGAGTGGAACGCCTCGCCCAGCGGCAGGCTGATCCGCCGGTCCCCGTACCAGCTCAGCTCCAGCACGGTGCCCTCCGGCGCCAGGAGCTCCAGCGACCGCGCGAGCCCCTGCTCGGTGGCGCTGGCGTGCACCACCAGATCGAGGCCGCCCGCCGCCTCCCCGGGGAGCGCGAAGTCCACCCCGAGCGCCCGCGCGACCTCCGCGCGCGCCGGCTCGGCGTCCACCAGCTGCACCCGTACGGCGGGGAACCGGGACAGCACCGCCGCGACGGAGGCACCCACCATCCCCGCTCCCACCACCGCGATCCGGTCGCCCAGCAGGGGCGCGGCGTCCCAGGCGGCGTTCACCGCGGTCTCCACCGTCCCCGCCAGCACCGCGCGCGGCGCGGGCACGCCCTCGGGCACCGGGGTCACCGCGCCCGCCGGGACCACATAGTGGGTCTGATGCGGATACAGACCGAAGACGGTGCGCCCCCGCAGGGACGCCGGCCCCTCCTCGACCAGACCCACATTGAGATAGCCGTACTTCACCGGCCCCGGGAACTCGCCGTCCTGGAACGGCGCGCGCATCGCGGTGTACTGGTTCTCCGGTACGCCACCGCGGAAGACCAGGGTCTCCGTACCGCGGCTCACCCCGGAGTACAGCGTGCGCACCACCACGTCCTCGGGCCCGGGTTCGTCCAGGTCCACCTCCCGTATCTCGCCATGGCCGGGGGAGCGGAGCCAGAAGGCACGGGCGGTGCGCGTCATACGACGTTCTCCTGAGGGGCTGAACAATCGGACGGTGGCCCACGTACGGATGACCATGAAGCCGCGAACACGGTACGCGGCACCCATCCACTCCGCCACACAGCCCGGAGGGTGCACGGTGGCCCTGAACAATCCCTACAACACGACGCTGTTGCGCAACCAGAGCGCCGCGGGCGCGGCCGCGTTGCGCAACGAGACAGCCGCGGGCGCGGCCGCGCAGCTGCTGTTGCTCGTCCTGCTCGGCACGGCGATCGACCTGGGACCCGCGGGCTGGCTGACCGGCCTGGCCTTCGCGGCCGCCACCTGGGCGGTGCTCACCCGTGCCCTGCAGCGGTCCTGGCTCGCCTCCTTCGGCGCGGCCAACCGCGTCACCCTGGCGCGGGCCACGCTCGTCGGCGGGGTGACCGCGCTGGTCGCCGACTCCTTCGAAAGCCCGACGCCGGTCACCGCCCTGGTGTCCCTCACCGCGGTCGCGCTGATCCTCGACGCGGTCGACGGACAGGTGGCGCGCCGCACCGGCACCTCGTCCTCCCTGGGCGCGCGATTCGACATGGAGGTCGACGCCGTCCTCATCCTGGTGCTCAGCATCTACGTGGCCACCTTCCTCGGCCCCTGGGTGCTGCTGATCGGCGCCATGCGCTACGTCTTCGTCGCCGCGGCATGGATGCTGCCCTGGCTGAACGGCCAGCTGCCCCCGAGCACGGCCCGCAAGACGGTGGCCGCGCTCCAGGGCGTCCTGCTGCTGGTCGTCGGCGCCGATGTACTCCCGTATCCGGTGGCCCTCGGCGCCGCCCTGCTGGCCCTGACCCTGCTCAGCTGGTCCTTCGCCCGCGACATCAGGTGGCTGTGGCGCACCGGGCCGCCCGCGCGCAGTGAGCGCGGCGGCGCGCCGGGCGCGATGAGCGCGGTGAGCGCGTCGGCGCCGACGAGCCCGCCGCCCGCTACCAGGGAGGGCCCCGCTACCAGGGAAGGGACCGGCTACCAGGGAAGGGTGCCCTCGATGTCGAAGTAGCCTCCCGTCGGGCCGTCCGGGCCCACCGTCGCCATACGGACGATGATCTCGGCGCCCTCCTCGACGGTCTGGTGACCGGTGTGCCCGTTGAGGTCCGTCGCGGTGTAGCCGGGCTCCACGGCGTTGATCCGCATCTCCGGGAACGCCTTCGCGTACTGCACCGTGACCATGTTGACCGTGGCCTTCGACGCCGGATAGGCGACGCCCGGGTAGGCGTGCATGGGGGTGTCCGGGGTGGAGACCCGGTCCAGCGAGGCCAGCCCGCTGCTGACATTGACCACGACCGGCGCGGCGGACCGCCGCAGCAGCGGCAGGAAGGCATGGGTCACCCGCACCACGCCGAAGACGTTCGTCTCGAACACCTCCTTCATCATGTCGGCGGTGACCTCCGCGGCGCCGATCACCCCGCCGTCCGGCGTCCGCGCCTCGATACCGGCGTTGTTGATCAGTACATCCAGTCCGCCGTCGGCCTCGACGGTCTTCGCGGCGGCGGCCACGGACGCGTCATCGGTGACATCGAGGACGACCAGCCGCGCCCCCAGCCGCTCGGCGGCGCGGCGTCCGCGCTCGGCGTCCCGGCTGCCCAGATAGACGGTGTGGCCCGCGGCGATCAGACGGCGGGCGGTCTCGAAGCCGAGACCCTTGTTGGCTCCGGTGATGAGTGTTGTCGTCATGCCCTCCAGGCTGCGTCCGGGCCGGGCGGGCAGCCAGGTGCCCTGTCTTCCTGGGACCGCGGGTACCAGGCTCGTCCCCCGGCCGAGGTGCAGACTGGTGACCATGGCGACCACGGAGTTCGGGCAGGCGGTACGGCGCTGGCGGGACCGGGTCCCGCCGGAGGCCGCCGGGCTGCCGGCCGGCGGACAGCGGCGGGCGGCCGGGCTCCGCCGTGAGGAACTGGCCCTGCTCGCCGGGATCTCCGTCGACTACGTCACCCGCCTCGAACAGGGCCGGGCGTCCCATCCCTCGACCCAGGTCGTCGAGGCCCTGGCCAGGGCGCTACGGCTGTCGGCGGCCGAGCGCGCCCACCTCTTCCGGCTGGCCGGGCTGGCCCCACCGGGCCCGGAGACGGTCCCGGCGTACATCACCCCGAGCGTCCAGCGGCTGCTGGACCGGCTGACCGGAACGCCCGTCGCCGTGAGCGACGCGTCCTGGACGCTGCTCATGGCCAATCCGCCGTATGTGGCCCTGAGGGGCGATCCGTCCCGGTGGCGCGGCAACGAGCGCAACGGAGTCTGGCGCCATTTCGTCAGCGAGGACACCGGCTCCCGGCAGACGCATCAGGCCCGGAGCGAGTTCCAGGCCGCGCTGGTCGCCGACCTCCGTACGGCCGCCGCCCGCTACCCGGCCGACCAGCGGCTGCGGCGGCTGGTCGCGGAGCTGCGCGCGAACAGCGAGCGGTTCGCCGAACTGTGGGACTCCGGCACCGTCGGCCACCACGAGGCATCGCGCAAGACCATCGACCATCCACGGGTGGGCCCGCTGACGCTGGACTGCGATGTGCTCACCGTGGCGGGCAGCGATCTGCGCATCGTGGTCTACACCGCCGAGCCCGACACCGAGGACGCCGAACGCCTCGCCCTGCTCACGGTGCTGGGCACCCAGACGCTCACCGGCTAGGGGCGTCCGCCGGCCCGTGCCGCCTGCGGCGGGCCGCTCCCCTCCCCGCCCCTTCCCTCAACTGGGGCTCTGCCCCAGCCCCCGTCCGGTGAGCTGACCGCGGCGACGGTCGGCTCGTCGACCCCGCTGGGGTTCAGGGGGAGTGAACGTGGGGCTCCGCGCCGGCCCGTGCCGCCTGCGGCGGGCTGTTCCCCTCCGCGCCCCTTCCCTCAACTGGGGCTCTGCCCCAGCCCCCGTCCGGTGAGCTGACCGCGGCGACGGTCGGTTTGTCGACTCCCTGGGGCCCAGGGGAGTGAACCCGGGGCTCCGCCCCGGACCCTGGCCGGACGGCCCGGATGTGCGCAGGCATCCGCCCGATCATCCACCGCACCAGCATGCCGACCGCGATCAGCCCGCCGGTGCAGGTGCTCACGCTCTCGCCGTCCGCCGCGAACAGCGCCTGGCCCTGGGACGCCGTGGCCCCCTGCTGAGCTGCTCGCGGCGACGGTCGGCTCGTCGCCCCCGGGGTCCAGGGGCGGAGCGGAACCGGAGCTCCGCCCCAGGCCCCGGCTGGACGGCCGGGACGTGTGCGGGCGTCCGTCAGGTCGTTCGCCGCGCCGGCATGCCGACCGCGATTGGTCCGCCGGTGCGGGTGTGCACCGCGCCGACGGTCGGCTTGTCGATCCCCTGGGGTCCAGGGGCGGAGCCCTTGGTTACGGGAAGGGGCGGGGAGGGGAAAGACCCGCCGGACCCCGTACCCCCGAATCTAGCGATGAGATTTTCATATTTGCGTAATTGGATCGCTGCGTTCCGTAAGATTTTAGGCTCATCCGATGCACGAACCGGCGTTGGCGCGCGCTATCTGAACAGAGGGCGCAACACGGCGCACTCGCGGGGCGTGTGGGGGCCACCCTCGTACGACGAACAGAAGGACAGCGAAGTCCGGTGAATCTTCAAACCGTGGTGAACGTCGTCACCGCCGTACTCGTCACCCGGGTATTCGGCAGTGACGCCATCGCCCTCCTGCGCCGCGCGGCCGCGATGGGAGTCCGCGTCGGCGTATCGGAACTGCATCGCAACAACCAGGAGGGAGGGGAGCGGTGACCCACGACTTCCCGCGCTCGCGCGAGATCACCTCAATGACCGCCGGACTCCCCGCGGACTTCCGCGCCTTCCACCAACTCCACCGGAAGGCGTACATCGACCGGGCCATGGTCTACCTCGGCAACCACGCGGACGCCGAAGAGGCCGTCGACGCCGCCTTCGAACAACTCCTGCGCTGCTGGCCCAGGGTGCTGACCATGGAGAACCCGGCCGCCTACGCCTGGAAGGTCTTGAAGAACCGGGTCATCGACCTCGCCAGGGCCCGCAACCGGGGCCCCGCCCTCCTGGACAACGCGACCTTCGAGACCGCGATACTCAAGGACGCGGTGGACCCCATCGCGGCCCTGGAGGAGAGCCTGAATCTCTATCAGGCGATCAAGAAACTTCCCGAGCGCCAGCAGGACGTGGTCATCCTGCTCCACTGCCGCGGCTACAGCGTCGCCGAGACCGCCACCCACCTCGGCATCACCGAGGCCGGTGTGCGCTCCACCGCCCGCTACGCCCGCCGCCGTCTGCAACAACTCCTGGCCAAGGACAACCGATGACCTCACCCATTGACCGCATCCTCGCGCGGGCCCTGCTCAACCCCACCCCTCCCATCGACTTCGAGGCCGCCGAGGCCCGGCTCGCCGCCCGCCACGCCAACCCCGGAGGCTCCCCGCCCCAGGAGCGCCCTCCTCAACAGGACCGGCGGACGTCCGCGGCCGCCGGAGCCGCGGCGCCGGGCGCGGACGAGCGGATGGCGCAGGACCTGCACACCCTGTGCGAGGCGATCATCGCCCGGCCGGACGCCCTGACCCAGCTGCGGGACTTCCTCACCCGCCGCATCCTCGAACCGCCGGGCTCCCGGGTCCTGGGGTGCGTGCTCCAACTGGCCGGGCATGAGGACCACGCCCAGTTCTGGTGGCAGTTCGCCGCCGGGGCCGGCGACCCCGCCGCCGCGTACTGCCTCTACCTCCACCACATGGCGCTGGGCGAGGACGGCCAGGCGCACGCATGGCTCGAGTGGTGGCACGAGCAGGCGGGCAACGACATTCCGCCGGTCACCGACACCGTGGAGGACTGGACCGCCACCGACCATGAGATGGCCGCCGCCCTCCGCATCCTGCACGGCCTGAAGAGGGGACAGGAGGTCCCGCCCGCCACCAGGGCGGTCATCCACTACGTCGCCGAGGCCGTCGACTTCACCGACGACCCCGACATCGACCTCCCGCTGCCGGAGCCGGGGTTCGCCGACCGCATCGAGGACCTCACCACCACCAAGACCACCACGGACGCCGAGCCTCCCGCCGACCGGGCCGTGCTGCCGGAGCGGCCACGCAGCGGTTCCCCTGCCTAGCGGCACATGGCACAGAG